>NZ_RAWQ01000459.1:0-1141 GCF_003668965.1 Corallococcus sp. AB030 | reverse complement strand
CTGAGTGATCCCCGCATTTAAGCGAGCGGATCGCCAGACGCCTACCTGACAGCTGCGTGCGAGGCGGAGTGGTGGGGAGCAGTAAGAGAGGCCATGCGGGGACGCAAAGTGGCCATCAACGAAGAGCAGGTGCTGAGGTTCCTGGAGAGCCTGTTCGAGGAAGACCTGCACGCCAAGAGGGTGCTGTCGCTGGCGCACGCGACGTTGGGCGTGGTGCACGCCGCGTCGCTGTCGGTGCACGCCATTGGCCAGGCGCTGGCGTGGGCGCGAGGCGGAGTGCAGAAGCACGGCATCAAGCAGGTGGACCGGCTGCTGTCCAACGATGCGGTGGACGTGTGGAAGCTGGCGGCCTCGTGGGTGCCATACGTGCTGGCCGAGCGCACCGAGGCGCTGGTGGCGTTGGACTGGACGGACTTCGAGGCCGATGACCACACCACCCTGGTGGCCAGCCTCGTCACCTCGCATGGACGCACCACGCCCCTGCTGTGGATGACGCTGCAGAAGAGCGCGCTGGCGGGCAACCGCGCCCAGGCGGAGGATGAGCTGCTGCTGCGGCTCAAGGAGTGCGTGCCCGAAGGGGTGAAGGTGACGGTGCTGGCGGACCGGGGCTTCGCGGACCAGCGGTTGTATGCCCTTTTGGCCCAGGCGGGCTTCGAGTACGTGGTGCGCTTTCGCAAGGACGTGCGGGTGGAGGTGGCCGGCGGCACCGGGTGTCCCGCGGCCGAGTGGATTCCCACCAGCGGGCACGCCAAGAAGCTGATGGACGTGCATGTGACGGCGGACCGCACGCCGGTGCCAGCGGTGGTGCTGGTGCACCAGAAGGGAATGAAGGAGCCGTGGTGTCTGGCCACCAGCCTGGGAGCCTCCAGCGCGCGCCAGGTGGTGGACCTCTACGCCCGGCGCTTCTCGTGCGAGGAGACGTTCCGGGACGTCAAGGACTTGAGATTCGGGATGGGACTGTCCACGGTGCGCGTGAAGAGTCCCGAGCGCAGAGACAGGCTGCTGCTGGTGAGCGCCTTGTCCCAGGTGCTGCTGACGCTGCTGGGCGCCGCGGGGGAGAGTCTCGGGATGGAGAAGGGTTTGAAGGCCAACACAGCCAAGACGCGCACCTACTCGCTCTTCCGACAGGGCTGCATGTATT
>NZ_RAWQ01000458.1:0-1167 GCF_003668965.1 Corallococcus sp. AB030 | reverse complement strand
GGGTCCCGTAGAAGAGAGATGACTTCAGAAGAAGGAGCCTCCTGCGCCTCTGCCGAGCAGGGGGGCAGGCGCCGCGTCGCAAAGGACCCGACTCCGCGCTTCAAGGGAGCGGAGCGCGAGGTGCTTGCCGCCGCTGAGCGACTGGTGCCGCGGGAGCACCTGGCCCGGAAGGTGCGAGAGGTGGTGAAGCGCTTCGAGCTGGGGCGGGTGGAGGCGGGGTACTCGGCGTTGGGACAGAAGGGGTATGCGCCGCGCGAGTTGCTGGCGCTCTGGGTGTACGCCAGCCTCGTCGGCGTGCACCAGGGCACGCAACTGGCGCATGCGCTGCAGACGGACCTGGCGCTGCGGCTGTTGAGCGCGGGCCACTGCGTCAGCCGCTCCGTGCTCAACCGCTTCCGCGCCAGCCAGGGCCCCCTCTTCCTGGCAGCGATGGAAGAAACCGTCCGGTGGGCCTACCAGGAAGGCCTCATCGAGGAGCAGTGCCTGGCCGTCGATAGTGTGCGTCTGCGGGCGCACGCCAGCGGCCGTCAGGTGCGCGTGCAGCGGCACTCGCTCAAGCGCCTCGAGGCATTGGCCCAGGTGGAGGTCCGCTTGCTGACGGCGTCAGCGCAAAAGCACCATGAGGACCAGGTGCAGCGCCACCAGCAGGCCGTCTTGCTGTGCCAAGAGCGGGCAGCGGCCACCGTGGTGCTCAGCAACCCCAGCGCGGGGCTGATGCAGTTTCCCGGCAATGGGGTGCACCCGGGCCACCGGGTGACGGTGGTCTCCAGTGGGGCGCGGCAGCGGCTGGTGGTGGGGGTGCTGCTGTCGGCTTCGGGCAATGACAAGGGCCACCTGGCCCAGGCCCTCCAGGAGGCGCGGCGGGTGCTGCATCAGGCCGGGCTGCCCGCGTCCGCGCAGCTTCAGGTGGCTGGCGACGCGGGCTACTGGAGCGAGGAGGACCTGCGCTTCGCCGCACTCAACCGCGCTTGGGTGGATGTGCTTCTCAAGGAGTCCTCCCCGACGGGCCCGCTGGCCAACAAACCCGGAATGCTCCCGCGCGAGGCCTTCGAGTTTCAGCCCTCGACGCGAGCCGTGGTGTGCCCGGCAGGGCGCACCATGCGGGGGCCCGTGCGCGATACCTCTGGCGCGTGCGAAGCCTACTTCGGCGTCGGATGCGCGGACTGC
>NZ_RAWQ01000457.1:0-1188 GCF_003668965.1 Corallococcus sp. AB030 | reverse complement strand
GCTAAGCCATCCGGGGTAAATCTTTGCCTAGGGAGGTAGCATCCACCGCTGCCCTGCAGGAGGGCAGGAGGAGCGGTGGATGAGCCGAAGCGGCAACCACCTCAAAGTGACGGTGCCACAGCGCCGAGCACTTCAGCGGCTGGCACGAGGTGCTGGCTCGGTAGCCGCAGGGCTCCGGGCCACTATCGTCCTGTTGAGTTGCGCCGGGGATAGCGCGGCGCATATCGCGCGGGCGCTGGGCGTCAGTCCCCGGATGGTGCGCGACTGCCGACGGCGATGGCGGCTGGGCGGCCTGGCTGGGCTGGAGGATGCCCGCCGACCGGGTCGACCGTCGCGAGCGGACGCCGCCTATGTGCGCTTGCTGGTGCGGACGGTGCAGAAGGACCCGCGGCAGGTGGGGTACGCCTTCTCGCGGTGGACGGCTCCGCGGCTGTCCGAGTACCTGCGCCAAGAAACGGGCATCGTACTGAGTGCCTATTGGGTGGGCGAGTTGCTGCGGATGCACGGCTTCGTCTGGAGACGCTCCAAGCGCACCACCAAGAACCTGGTGGACGAGGGGGAAAAAAGAACGAGCCCGGCGCCGACTGCGCGCTCTGGAGAGGGCCGCTTGCCAGCCGGGCGCGGACTTCGAGTTGTGGTACGGCGACGGGGTGCGATTCGACTTGTTGCCCGTCGTGCGCCAGATGTGGCGCAAGAGGGGGCAACGCCTGCTGGTGGAGACGCCCGGCAAGAACGAGCGGGTCGCCGTCTGCGGCGCCTACCGCTTCCCGGACGGCCCTTTTCTCTTCAGCCACCAGCCGCGCAGCGTCAACTCCGGCCTCTTCGTCGCACTGGTACGTAAACTGAGAGCTCGCGCCCAGGCCACCGGCAAGCGAATCGTGCTCGTGCTCGACAACGACGGGTCCTTCACTTCCAAGCTCTCCACCCAAGTACTCCAGGAGGTGGAGGCGTGGGTGCGCCCCTTCTGGCTGCCGAAGTACACGTCGGAGACACTCAACCCGATTGAGAGCCTCTGGGGCCACCTCAAGGAGGCGTACTTCAGCCGCATGCTGACGAAGCGGCGGGAGGACTTCTACGCTGCTGCCGTCCACCTCCTGGCGCAGTTGGGCCGCCCAGGAGGCTTCCGACGTCTCATCTCCTCTGCCCGCACTCGTTGGGTAGGCAAAGATTTACCCCGGATGGCTTAGA
>NZ_RAWQ01000456.1:0-1188 GCF_003668965.1 Corallococcus sp. AB030 | reverse complement strand
GGGGGAGGCCCTGGCCGCGCAGGTGTTGGGGTCGATGGAGGCCCGGACCCCGCGACGTGGAAGTGGGCAGTAGTCGTCAGCAGGCGTGCAGGCGCGCGGACTTCGACGCGGGCGCTCGCGGTTTTCACGCCCTTTGAGTGCTCCACCGGTAGACTCGGCCCTTCCCCACCTGCCCCCGTGCCTGCCTTCGTGAAGACCTCACGCCCCATCTCCTTTTCCCTGTTGGGTTTCCTCGCGCTGGGTGTCCTCGGTGCGTGCGGACCGTCGCCCACGACCATCACCCTGGAGCAGCCCGAGCTGCGCTACCTGCGCACGCAGGGGCAGAACCTGCCGCTCAGCTACACGGTGTTGGACGCGGATGGGCGCAAGATGATGGACACGCGCCTGCGCTGGACCAGCTCCGCGCCGGAGGTGGCCTCCGTGCTGGAGGACGGCACGGTGGTGGCGCGCAAGTCCGGAAAGACCATCATCGGCGTGCAGGGCGGACGGGCGAAGGCGGCGCTGCCGCTGGACCTCACCATCCTCGCGTCGCTGGACGTGCGCGCGCCGGGCGCGGACTTCGTGGAGGTGGGGCGCACCCTCAAGGTGCGCGTGGTGGCGCGCAATGAAGCGGGCCACGTCATCCCCGACGCGGCGCCCGACTTCCGCTCCAGCAACGAGGCCGTGGCGCGCGTGGAGAGCGGCGAGCTCATCGCCGCGTCGGCCGGCGTGGCCACCGTCACCGCGACGCTGGGGCACCTGCACCGCGCCATCGCCGTGCAGGTGGTGCCGCCGGACTTCGCGCGCCTGGGGCTGAACCTCACCTCGTACACCTTCAAGAAGAAGGGCCAGTCGGTGATGGTCCAGGCGCGCGCGTACAACCGCAACGGCGTGGCGCTGGAGAAGGTGCCGCTGGAGTGGTTCAGCTCGAACGCCGCCGTGGTGACGGTGTCGCCCGAGGGCCGCGTGACGGCCGTGGGCAAGGGCCGCGCGGTGGTGTCGGTGGTGGCCGGCCGCCGCCGCACGGCCGCGGACTTCATCGTCGAGTAGCTCCGCCGTGTCGACGCCGGGCCCGCCGCACGGGAGCGGCGGACCCCGAGGCGACGGCCGCTACGGCTGCTTCTTGGGAGGCGCCGGGGACTTCGGCGCGGGGCGCTTGCCGCCCTTCTTCTTGGACGCGGCCTCCGCGTCATCCGGGCAGGGCGGGCG
>NZ_RAWQ01000455.1:0-1231 GCF_003668965.1 Corallococcus sp. AB030 | reverse complement strand
GCAGCGGCCCGCCCCGCCCCAGCCACACGCCGTAGCCGAACGTGTAGAGCAGCTGGCCGTACAGGTTGTCGTCGTCCACGCGCCCCGGATAGCTGTAGCCCTGGAATGACAGCCCCACGCCGCCCTCCACGAACGAGCCCGCGAAGCGCGGCCCGAAGCGCTCCATCGCGTAGCGGCCCTTGAGCCCCACCTCTCCGCCTCCCAGCGTGAAGCCCTCCGTCGGGTAGCGGTGGTACGTGGCGATGCCCTCCACGTCCAACGACGTCCCGTCCCCCAACCCCGGCGTCCGCTCCGGCGCGCCCCACAGCCGGTAGGCCGCGCCCGCGCGGATCAACGTGTTGCCCTCGTCCGGCGCCAGCCGCGCGGACGCCTGGAGCCGCACCCTCGACAGGCGCGCCACCGCGCCCAGCGCGAAGAAGTTCCGGTAGTCCGCCGTCGCGTCGTGCACGTACTGGTAGCCCAGGTCGAACTCCAGCGGCGGCAGCGTGTCCGGCACCTGCCCCGGGTCGAACGCCGGCGACGTCACCGCGTACAGGTTCGCCAGCATCGACAGCGAGAACACCCCCGCCCCCGTCAGCGTCACCGCGTACAGCGGCCCGATGGTCTTTCGCGACGCGCCCGTCAACGCGATGGGCACCAACCCCGCGGCGATCAACCCCAGCCCCGTCGCCTCCGCCGCGAACAGGCCCCGCGCCGTCGCGGAATCCCCCGCCGTCCACGCACCCAACCCGTGCAGCAGCAACCCCGGCACCACCGCGACCGCCACCGGCAGCGCCTTGAACGGCGGCCTCGGCGCGTCCTCTGTCAGGCGCACGCGGGGCTCCGACACCCGGCCGCCTTCCATCGCACCCGGAGCTTCCGGCGCCACCACCGGGCCGGACTCCGCCGCGGACGCCGTGGGCACCGGCCGGGGCCCCTCCTCCGTCAGCACCCGGGCCATCACCTCCGGCGGCACCACCGACGCGTCCGAACCCCGGCGCTTCGGCACGTCCCGGGGGATGTCACTCCCACCCAGCTCGGGACCGCTCGCCAGCAGCTCGAAGGCGGACCGCCAGCCGCCGCCGTCCTGCGCCCGCGCGGGCCCCGAGGCCAGCCAAAGCCCCAGCACCACCGCGAAGGTGGCTCGCGCACTCCACACCGGGCGCCCATGCCCCATGACCGTCGTCTCGCTTCCCTGGGAGCGGCCTTCCACCCCTCCCACCCCGGACCGAAGCCCGGAATGGCGCAGGTG
>NZ_RAWQ01000454.1:0-1237 GCF_003668965.1 Corallococcus sp. AB030 | reverse complement strand
GGCGGTCTCAAGCGGTGAACGCACCACGTGGGTGCTCACCATGGCACCCTGCTTGACGGGAGGCACTGGGTGCGAGGCAGAGGGAAAGCAGCAAGGCTGACAGGTGAGGACAGGCTGGAGATTCGTCGGCGTGTCATCGCTGGCGAGAACTTTGAGCAAGCGGCGCTGGCCATCGGCTGCTCGAAGAAATCCATTCAGCGGCTCCTGGTGAAGACGGGCGGAGTCGCGCCGCGCGCGCGCCCGCGCTCGCCCTTGCGCCTATCGCTGCAGGAGCGCGAGGAAGTCTCGCGCGGCGTACAGGCGGGCGAGTCGATGCGCGCCATCGCGCGTCGTTTGGGACGCTCCGCGTCCACCGTGTCGCGCGACGTGGCCGCGACGGGTGGCAGGAGGAAGTACCGGGCGTGGCGTGCCGAGGAAGGCGCTGAGCGCAGGGCGCGTCGTCCCAAGCACCGCAAACTCGCCGAAAGCAGCCCGCTGAGGGACGAGGTGGAGCAGTGCCTGGCCCGGCGCTGGAGCCCCCAGCAGATTGCCGCCAGACTGCGCTCGGACTTCCCCGAGCAGCCCCACATGCGCGTGTCTCACGAAACCATTTACCGCTCGCTCTTCGTGCAGGCACGAGGCGCGCTCCGCAAAGAGCTCGCCGCCTGCCTGCGTACAGGCCGGACCCAGCGCCGGCCCAGCAAGCGCAACGACATGGGCGGCCAGCTGCGCGACATGGTGATGCTCAGCCAGAGGCCACCGGAAGCTGAGGACCGCGCCGTCGCGGGCCACTGGGAGGGCGACCTCGTCATCGGCAAGGCAGGCAAGTCCGCTGTCGGCACCCTCGTGGAGCGCCACAGCCGCTATGTGATGTTGCTCGAGCTGCCGCACGGCCGGACGGCAGAGCGCGTCCGCGAGGCGCTGACAGCGCAGATTCAGCGGCTGCCCGAACACCTGCGCCGCTCGCTGACGTGGGACCAGGGCAAGGAGATGGCCGAGCACGCACGCTTCACCATCGACACGCAGGTCCAAGTCTACTTCTGCGACCCGCACAGCCCCTGGCAGCGCGGCAGCAACGAAAACACCAACGGTCTCCTTCGCCAATACTTCCCAAAGGGCGTGGACCTGAGCGCCCTCTCTGGCAAGCAACTCGACGCCATCGCGCATGAACTCAACGGGCGCCCGCGTCAAACACTTGCATGGCGAACGCCTGCCGAAGTATTCGCGTCAGCTGTTGCGACGACCGATTGAGAGCGCC
>NZ_RAWQ01000453.1:0-1238 GCF_003668965.1 Corallococcus sp. AB030 | reverse complement strand
CGGCGGTCTCAAGCGGTGAACGCACCACGTGGGTGCTCACCATGGCACCCTGCTTGATGGGAGGCACAGGGTGCGAGGCCGAGGGAAAGCAGCAAGGCTGACGGGTGAGGACAGGCTGGAGATTCGGCGGCGTGTCATCGCTGGCGAGAGCTTCGAGCAAGCGGCGCTGGCCATAGGCTGCTCGAAGAAATCCATTCAGAGGCTCCTGGTGAAGACAGGCGGAGTGGCGCCGCGCGCGCGCCCGCGCTCGCCCTTGCGCCTGTCGCTGCAGGAGCGCGAGGAAATCTCGCGCGGCGTACAGGCAGGTGAGTCGATGCGCGCCATCGCGCGTCGTTTGGGACGCTCAGCGTCCACCGTGTCGCGCGACGTGGCCGCGACGGGCGGCCGGAGGAAGTACCGGGCGTGGAGTGCCGAAGAAGGCGCTGAGCGCAGGGCGCGTCGTCCCAAGTACTGCAAGCTCGCCGCGAGCAGCCCACTGAGGGACGCGGTGGAGCAGGGCCTGGCCCGGCGCTGGAGCCCCCAGCAGATTGTCGCCAGACTACGCTCGGCCCATCCCGAGCAGCCCCACATGCGCGTATCTCACGAAACCATTTACCGCTCGCTCTTCGTGCAGGCGCGAGGCGCGCTACGCAAAGAGCTCGCCGCCTGCCTGCGTACAGGCCGGACCCAGCGCCGGCCCAGCAAGCGCAACGACGTAGGCGGACAGCTGCGCGACATGGTGATGCTCAGCCAGAGGCCGCCAGAAGCCGAGGACCGCGCCGTCGCGGGCCACTGGGAGGGCGACCTCATCATCGGCAAGGCAGGCAAGTCCGCCGTCGGCACCCTCGTGGAGCGCCACAGCCGCTACGTGATGTTGCTTGAGCTGCCGCACGGCCGGACGGCAGAGCGCGTCCGCGAGGCCCTGACAGAGCAGATTCAGCGGCTGCCCGAGCACCTGCGCCGCTCGCTCACGTGGGACCAGGGCAAGGAGATGGCTGAGCACGCACGCTTCACCATCGACACCCAGGTACAAGTCTACTTCTGCGACCCGCACAGCCCCTGGCAGCGTGGCAGCAACGAAAACACCAACGGCCTGCTGCGCCAATATTTCCCAAAGGGCGTGGACCTGAGCGCCCTCTCCGGCAAGCAACTCGACGCCATCGCGCACGAACTTAACGGGCGCCCGCGTCAAACGCTTGCATGGCGAACGCCTGCCGAAGTATTCGCGTCAGCTGTTGCGACGACCGCTTGAGAGCGCC
>NZ_RAWQ01000452.1:0-1264 GCF_003668965.1 Corallococcus sp. AB030 | reverse complement strand
CCCGGTTCCGTGGACACCCGAGATGTGATGGAAGGAGCACGGGATGTCCGCGACTGACGAAAAGCAGAGGAAGCCCCGCAGGCCGCGCCGGGAGTTCACGGCGGAGTACAAGGCCGGGGCGGTGAAGCTGGTGCTGGAGGAGGGCAAGTCCATCCCCCAGGCGGCCCGAGACTTGGACCTGACGGAGTCGGCGCTGCGGCTGTGGGTCGAGCAGACGAAGACGGACAGGGGTGAGGGCAGGCCCGGAGCGCTGGCGACAGGGGAGCGCGAGGAGCTCTCCCGGCTGCGCAAGGAGAACCGGGAGCTGCGGCTGGAGCGAGAAATCCTAAAAAATGCGGCGGCCTTCTTCGCGAAGGAGATGAAATGAAGTTCGCCTTCATCGACGCGAAGAAGGCCCTCTTCCCGGTAGCCTCCCTCTGCCGTCATCTGGAGGTTTCTCGCAGTGGCTACTACGCCTGGGCGAAGCGCTCCGAGTCCGAGCGCAAGAAGAGCGACCGGGCACTGGGCGTCGAGGTGCTCGCCGTGCACCAGGAGAGCCGGGGCAGGTATGGCGCTCCGCGAGTCCACGCGGAGCTGAAGGCGCGCGGCCGGCGGGTCGCCCGCAAGCGAGTGGCTCGGCTGATGCGCCAGGCGGGCCTGCGCGCTCGCACCCGGCGTCGATTCGTGCGGACCACCGACTCCGCGCACGGCCACCCCGTGGCGCCCAACTCCCTGGCGAGGAACTTCCAGCCAGGCCAGCCCGACCGCGCATGGGTGGGCGACATCACCTACGTCTGGACCGAGGAGGGCTGGTTGTATCTGGCCGTGCTCTTGGACCTCTTCAGTCGAAAGGTGGTGGGCTGGGCGATGGGCGAGAGAATCGACCGCGGCCTGGTGCTGAGCGCGCTCGATATGGCGTTGCTCGGCGGTCCCGCTCCGCAACTGCACCACTCCGACCGTGGCAGCCAGTATGCGAGCGAGGACTACCGCCAGCTGCTGGAGGCGCACGGCATCGGATGCAGCATGTCGCGCAAGGGCAACTGCTGGGACAACGCCGTGGCGGAGAGCTTCTTCTCCACCCTGAAGCTGGAACTCGTCTACATCACCCGCTTCAAGACACGCGAGGCGGCGAAGCAGTCGCTGTTCGAGTACATCGAGGTGTTCTACAACCGGAAGCGGCGCCACTCCGCCCTGGGCTACGTCAGCCCAGTGGAATACGAGCGGAGGGCCGCAACCAAGAGGCTGGCAGCGTAGTCAACCTGTCCACCGAACCGGAGCAGGCCCA
>NZ_RAWQ01000451.1:0-1265 GCF_003668965.1 Corallococcus sp. AB030 | reverse complement strand
CCTGAGCGATCCCCTCATTTGAGTGAGCAGATCGCCAGCCGCCTGCCTGACAGGCCCGTGCGAGGCGGGGTGGTGTGGGGCAGGAAGAGAAGCCATGCTGGGACGCAAAGTGGCCATCAACGAAGAGCAGGTGCTGGCGTTCCTGGAGAGCTTGTTCGAGGAGGACCTGCACGCCAAGAGAGTGCTGTCGCTGGCGCACGCGACGTTGGGCGTGGTGCACGCCGCGTCGCTGTCGGTGCACGCCATTGGCCAGGCGCTGGCGTGGGCGCGAGGCGGCGTGCAGAAGCACGGCATCAAGCAGGTGGACCGGCTGCTGTCCAACGAGGCGGTGGACGTGTGGAAGCTGGCGGCCTCGTGGGTGCCGTACGTGCTGGCCGAGCGCACCGAGGCGCTGGTGGCGCTGGACTGGACGGACTTCGAGGCCGATGACCACACCACCCTGGTGGCCAGCCTCGTCACCTCGCATGGACGCACCACGCCCCTGCTGTGGCTGACGCTCCAGAAGAGCGCGCTGGCGGGCAACCGTGCCCAGGCGGAGGATGAGCTGCTGCTGCGGCTCAAGGAGTGCGTGCCCGAAGGGGTGAAGGTGACGGTGCTGGCGGACCGGGGCTTCGCGGACCAGCGGTTGTATGCCCTTTTGGCCCAGGCGGGCTTCGAGTACGTGGTGCGCTTTCGCAAGGACGTGCGGGTGGAGGTGGCCGGCGGCACCGGGTGTCCCGCGGCCAGATGGATTCCCACCAGCGGGCACGCCAAGAAGCTGACGGACGTGCACGTGACGGCGGACCGCACGCCGGTGCCCGCGGTGGTGCTGGTGCGCCAGAAGGGCATGAAGGAGCCGTGGTGTCTGGCCACCAGCCTGGGGGCTGTCAGCGCACGACAGGTGGTGGACCTCTACGCCCGGCGTTTCTCGTGCGAGGAGACGTTCCGGGACGTCAAGGACCTGAGATTCGGGATGGGACTGTCCTCGGTGCGCGTGAAGAGTCCCGAGCGCAGAGACAGGCTGCTGCTGGTGAGCGCCCTGGCCCAGGTGCTGCTGACGCTGCTGGGCGCCGCTGGGGAGAGTCTCGGGATGGAGCAGGGCTTGAAGGCCAATACCGTCAAGACACGCACCTACTCGCTCTTCCGGCAGGGCTGCATGTATTACCAAGCCATTCCCATGATGAAGGAGGAGCGATTGCGGCCTCTCGTCGAGCGCTTCGCCGAACTCCTCCACCAGCACCCTGTCTTCAAAGAAGCGCTCGGTTTCATATGAGGGGATGGCTCAG
>NZ_RAWQ01000450.1:0-1266 GCF_003668965.1 Corallococcus sp. AB030 | reverse complement strand
GAGGTTGCTTCGAGGCTACGACGTCGACGCCCCCCGTCTCCAACTCGCAGGCCAGGTCCACGCCCGGGTCGGCCGGTACACGGCGACGTACAAGACGCGGCAAGGCCCCGTCGAAATAGAGCGAAGCCTCTACCGGCAGGTAGGGGTGCGCAATGGCCCCACGGTGGACACCCTCAGCGTGCGCGCCGGGTGCGTGGCGGATGGCTGGCTGCCCGAGGCGGCGGTGCCCATGGCGTACCTGCTGGCCCGGGGCACGTCGCGCGAGGCGGAAGCGACGGCGCGTCAGGTGGGAGCGCTGCCCTACTGCCGCTCCTCCTTTGAGCGGATGGGCCACGAGGTGGGCGGGCTGTACGGCCACCAGCGGCCCCAGGTGGAGGCCGCGCTGGCCGAGGCCCTGGATGCGCCTGAAGGCACGCACAGCGTGAGCGTCAGCATGGACCGGGTGGCGGTCCCCATGGAGGAACCGAAGAAGCGCCCCGTGGGACGGCCTCGCCGGGGCGCTCCCAAGCGCCCGGTGGACGTCGTCTGGCGCATGGCCTACACCGCGTGCCTCACCTTCCATGACGCCCAGGGCGACGCGCTGGGCAGCGTGCGCTACGGACGCATGCCCCAGGGCGATGCCCGAGGGCTGGCCGAGCGGCTGGTCCGCGACGTCCAGTCGCTGGTCTCCAAGCAGTCCGCCCTTCATGTCGCCGCTCTCACCGATGGCGCTCCCGAGCTGCATGGCCTGCTGGACGAGGCCCTCGCCGCTCACGCTCCGGCGGCCACCAAGGTGGTGCGTCTGGTGGATTTCTGGCACCTGATGGAGAAGCTCGGGACCGCGGCCCTCGTGGTCGCAGGTGAAGCGCATGCCTCCGCCCTGTGTGAGAAGTGGAAGCTTTCCCTGCTCAACACCCCTGGGGCCGTGTGGACCATCGCCAGTGCGCTGCACGCTTCCGGCAGGCGGGACGTCGTCCTCGGTGACCGTCGACCGGTACACGAGGCGCTCACCTACCTGGAGAACCACGGCGAGCGGATGCATTACGCCGACGCACGAGCGCGGGGGCTGCCCATTGGCAGCGGCAACGTGGAGGCCACCTGCAAGTCGCTGGTCGCCCTGCGCATGAAGCGCCCAGGGGCCCGATGGAAGGAGGCGTCCGGCCAGCACATCCTGGACCTCCGCTCCCTTGCGCTCTCGGACCGGTGGGACGCCGCCATGAACCTCACGCTCGCGCCGCAGCGCGCGGAGGTGCGGCGCGTCTCGTGATCAGGATGGGCGCCACACCC
>NZ_RAWQ01000044.1:0-51433 GCF_003668965.1 Corallococcus sp. AB030 | reverse complement strand
GGCCTCGAAGGCTTCCGCGATGCGCGCCCACTCCGGCTTCTCCACCTGCTTCGCCATGCCCGGAAGCGTCCGCCGCGAACCGCTCCCCCGGCAATCCCTCACGGCACATCGTTGGCCGGACGGTTACGGCGGCGGGATCGCACCGCGCCCCCCAGAGGAGAGGTCAGGCGCCGCGCGCTGGCGCGCTCCTTGCTCTTCGCGGCGGCGGTCCTTCCCCACCCCTGGAGCCCCCCATCATGAGACCCATGTATCAGTACGGTGCCGCCGACGTTCGCTACGGCCAGCGCATCCAACTGGGCACGTCCACCCCCATCAACAACTCTGGCACCTCGTCCTACTCCATCGGTTTCTGGGTTCGTCCTCGGACCCCTGCCTACGACGGATTGCTGCTGTCGATGGGGGCGGACTGGTCCATCGGGCTTCACGGCATGCAGCTGACGCTCGACATGCCGGGCCTCAATGCGCCGCGGTGCGCGGAGGTCGAACTGCTGCCGGAGCAGTGGCAGTACATCCTGTACGTCTGGCAGTGGACCGGCACTGGCGCCGGCAACTACACGCTCTACGCGAACGGCACGCCCGTCATCGAGGGGAGTGCCACGGGAGTCATCATCACCGAAAGCGTCTTCACCCTGGGGGGCACCACCGACGCGCAGTTCTGCAACGTCGCGTTCTGGTCCACCGCGTTCACCGGCGAGGAGTGCCAGCCGGTGTGGGACGTGCCGCCGCCGGGCCCGTCACTCACCGCCTGCTACAGCTTCAGCGACGGGTCCACCGGGGACGTCTCCGGACACAACCGCCCGGCCGCGATCTTCCAGGGCGGCGCGCACGTGACGATGCTCGCCCCCGCCCTCCGGGTCGTCAACGCGGCGGTCCAGCCTTCACCGCGAGACAACCTCACCGTGGTGGCCAACGGCGGGCCCTTCAGCGTGCAGGCGTGGTTCAACGCGGATGCCCCCTCCGACTTCCAGCTGAGCGACCGTACGCTGTTCGCGTGCCGGGACCGCGACACCCGGGATGGCATCGCCCTGGGCCTGCGGTGGGACAATGGCGTGTTCGACGTCTGCCTCAAGTCCCTGTCGGGCTCGAGCGGTGCGAGCTGGGAGCAGGGAGCGGCGCTGCCCGCGGGTGGGTGGCACCACCTGGCGATGACCTACGACGGGAGCGCCACGGTGCGGCTCTTCCTGGATGGCAACTCCATTTCGGCCATCGGCACCACGCTGCCTTCGGTGGCCAGCCCTGTCTGGGTGTTCGGCGCGGACCCCGATGCCAGTGTCGCGGGTGGGGCGGTCCACGACTTCCAGGGGCACCTGCAGGCGGTGGGCCTGTGGTCGCGCGAACTCCCCCAGAACGAACTCCAGCACTACATGTCGAGCGACCCCTCCGACGCGGACGGCTGCGTGGCGTACTACGCCTGGAACGCGCTCGGCCTGGCCAACCAGGTGACCGGCAATCCGCCGTCGTTGCTCAACACGGCGACGCCCTCGCTCGTCGCCACGCCGCCCTCCGACTCCACGCCGCCGCCCGGGGCGCCGTCCACGACCACGCTGGTGGCGGTGCCTCGCCCCTCCGCGGGCCTCCAGCCCTCCGTCCGGTGGGCCACGGAGGAGGTGGCCCTCCCCGCGCAGAGCCCGCTCTCGGGTGCGCAGGTGGACGCCCTCATCGCCTCCTACGAGCAGGTGCTGGCCTCCGTGCCGGGCGCGATGAAGGACCGGCTGCGCTCACTCTTCCGCAACAACCTCCACCTGGGGTTGTCACGCGGCAACGGGCCCGGGGGCTTGCCGGTGGGCACCATCGCCGGGAAGGTCGAGGGCAAGCACTACGTCTTCTATCACCACACCGCCCAGGGCCCGGTGGAGTGCGACCGGATGGAGCTGACGGTCGACACCGAGTGCATCGGCTGGGTCATCTCCGTGGCCTCGACCTGCGTGTGCCTGCTGCTGGCGGTGGTAGGGCTGGGCTACTCGGCGACACAGGTGGTCAAGGCCGCCAGGCCGCTCATCACGGAGAGCACTTCGCTGCTCCGGACGCTGGGGGCCGCGGCGCAGCAGGGCGCCATCGATGGCTCCACCGTCATCCGGATCATCAAGGCGCTCTACCTCGGAGGGACCCTCGGCAAGATCTTCGGGGCGGCGCTGACGGGCAGCTGGTTCACCATCGCCCTCAACTGCGCGTCGCTCATCCTGATGGTCGTCGGCCTGTTCACGACCGGTGGCGCGTACCTGGCCGTCGTGCTGGCGCAGCTCGTGCTCAACATCGCCGTGCTGATCGCCGTCATCGCCCAGAAGCCATCCAACTGCTGCTGAGCGCTCGTCACGCTCCGGCCCCCGCCAGGATGGCTGGCGGGGCGAGGATCGCCCTCGTGCTGCCGGAGTGAAGGAGCCCGGTGCGGGCGGTGACGGACGCCACCGCCCGCTTCGGTCCTTCAGGGACTACTGGACGGTGTACGCCACCGTGCCGCTGCAGCTCCCGCTGGAGTAGCAGCCGGCGCGGATCTGGTAGGTGCCCGCCGTCGTGGCCTTGAAGCTGGCGTAGGACAGCGTGCCGCAGGCGTCGTCGTTCGAGACCACCAGGGAGGTTCCGTTGTACAGGCGCAGGTACGTGTCACCCGTGCCGGTGGCGCCCGGCACCGTGCAGGTGCCGAACTTGAGGGTCTGCCCGGCGGCCAGGGTGACGTTGTGGTTGACGGTGTTCTGGTTGGCGCTGTTGGTGTTGGTGGCGGTGAAGGTGAACGTCACCGGCGTCGGGGGCGGCGGGTAGCCCGCGCACAGGCGCGTGCTGGTCGCCACGCCGCAGTACTCGTCGATGGCCGGCCGGACGTAGGTGATGTCCTCGCCGCGGCAGCCCGTCTCCGTGCAGGTGTTGACGACGCTGCAGCTCCCGTTGGCCTTGTAGTCGGTCTCGCCGCGCACCAGGATGCCGGCCACCGTGTAGCCGTTGTTCTCGTACACGCCCGAGCCCGAGTTGCCGCCGAACGTGTCCGTGGTGCCCACGAAGTAGTCCAGCGTGCCCGCGCGCGCGTCACGCACCGAGCCGCCCGAGTCGATCTTGAAGGGGATGCCGCTGCCCGAGCCGATGACCGTCACGTTGGTGCCCACGGGCAGCGCGGCGTTGCCCGCGCGAATGGGGGCGGGCGTGAAGCGCGGGGTGGCCGACCGGTCCAGCCGGACGATGGCGAAGTCCAGGTTGCGACCGCCCACCGTGGCCTGCTGGCGCGCGACAATCGCCTGACAGGAGAAGATGTCCGCGGTCGTCACCGTCTGCATGGCGCCGGCGGCGGTGCGGTAGAAGTTGAAGACGAAGCGCGTGCTGCTACAGGCCGACGCGCTGGTGATGCAGTGGCCCGCCGTGAGCACCAGGTCATCGTCGATGAGCGTGCCGGAGCAGAAGGCCGGGGTCAGGTCGTCCAGGAAGCGCTCGGAGGTGCAGAGGTTGTACGCGGAGCGCAGCGTGGACCCGTTGAAGGTGACGTTGTTGGGGTTGGTCGCGTTGAAGTCCGAAGGGTTCATCAGCGCGACGGTGGACTGCTGAGCGCGGGCGCGCAGCGTGGCGTTCGCGTGCGCGTACACGTCCGTGCGGTTGTCGGTCCCGTAGACGACGGGCTGCTTCTCCGTGCCCACGGGAGCGCTGTCGGTGGGCTCGGCCTCGGGGGCCGGACCACAGGCCACGAGGGAGAGGGTACACAGCAGCGTTCCAAGCAGCGTCCTACGGCCGGAAGTCCGGGGGATTCGCATGTGCTGAACACTCCTTGAGGGTGAGGACCGCCCGCCTGGGGGCGAGCAGCGGACCGCATGCTCGCGCCAAACACGCACTCTCCGCAACGCGTCCCTAACGAGGAATCACTGGGGTCCCGGAAGTCCCAGCAGGAGGGAGAGTGAATAATTCCTGCGGGGATGAACTTCGTTCCCGCTCCGGAGAACAGCGCACTGCGATCTTGAGCTCCCAGCCGCTTCAGCGGAACGAGGGAGCTGGCATCCCGCATCCGTGACGGCGTTGTGACAATACTTTGCACAGGGCTCAACTGTCATGACCATGATTTCAAGCATGCACCAGCTGCAACTACAGTCGAGCCCCCTGCTCATTGGACATGAGAGCCTTGCGCGGTCCGCGACGAACATCAGCGTCGAAAGCGTTGAGCAGGTATGCATCCACCAAAGCACCCTCCCAAAGGCGCATTGGCACCACCCGGCCGCGAGCAATCATTGCTCACGATCAAATCCGAGGCCCGGCGCAACAAGACTGCATTCAAGAGCTTGAGATTGGTGTTCTACAACGTACTCAGCCGCACGCCTCGCGCTGACGCAAACTCCCGCTGCGTCTGCCCGCTGGCCCCGAACGCTTCTGCAATCCGCTTCCACTCCGGCTTCTCCACCTGCTTCGCCATGCATGGAAGCGTCCGCCGCACGCCGCTAACTCGGCAATCCCTCACGGCACGTCGTTGGCCGGACGGCTACCCCACACGAGATCGAGCCGCAATGCCTCAGTCCAAAAATCCCACAATGCTGGCTGGCCTCACATTGGGAATTCCGACAGCCCCATAGAATGCTCCATAGCACGCCTGAAGGGACTCCGCATATGGAGGCGAGAGCACACAGACGGAATCGAACTCCTCTCGGGCCAATTTATAAGGGAGGCTCTCCGTCTGCATGAAGTCGCAATACATGTGGGGAATATCGAGAAAAGAAGGCAGGTACCAGTATCTACCTTCAGGCTTTCCGACGTCTTGACCACTCGGAGGCGTAACCCAGCTCTTCAGTTTCTTATCTCGCTGCTGCGAGAGGGCGGCCTTTGCATTGCCTATCTTCTCCTCTCCGAGCACGCTCTTTACCGGCACTGCCTTGACTGTCTGAATGAACTCTGCGCGCGGGACGGGCTGGCCGGGATGCAAAGCCAGATAGCAATGCGGAGTCAAGATCACACGAACATCATTTTTATTCTTTCTACTCCGAACAATCTCACCAAGACTGTATTGAGTCAAATTAAGAGGAGGATATATGTAAAACTCAAGACCATGCACCTCTGAAACCTGTTGCACTCCTGCTTCGGTCGCAACGAGCTCAGCAAGCTGAAGCGCGGCGCGGCGCCGGACAAGGCGGCCCATCATCTCTGATCGAATGTGCCCGCCTGCCTTGAGCTGCTCCCAGTTCTCCTCTAGGAACTCCCACAAGTAGCTTCCCGCAAGTCGGTCAAGTTCGTCGTGAAGATGTCGAGCCGCCTGGGGGATTCCCGTTGCAAGCATCTGCTCAATTGCTTTTTCAATACCTCGATCTTCCGCCTTTTCCGCCCAAATCACAAAAGCACTCGGCTGAAGCTCCGCTGGCCTAGCGCTCGCACTGAAAACGACGAGAGGGCAAAACCGATTGCCGCGAAAGTCATTCACCATATCCAACACTGCCGCATCCCCTCTGCTCTGTTCCCCCCTATAGGTATCAGAAAGAATCAAGTCATATCGCCTACTCTTATCAGAAAGCATGTGCGCAGCCTCTTCAAACGAGGCCGCAGCATGAAAAGCAACTTCCAACTCATGCCTATGAAACACAGCAGGCAGATCGCGCTTCAACTGCCTCATATCATCCGGACTATCTTCAACCAACAGAACCTGAATTTCCATAACACACCCCTAAATCACAAGCCTACATTCCTCTCGAAAAACATATCAAAACACGCCCCCGGAAGCGTGCAATTCTCCAAATACAGCAACTTCCCGTATCGCTCAATCACCTGACGCGCAACATACAGCCCCAAACCCATCCCATTGGGCTTGGTGGAATAATAGGGATCAAAGACGCGCTCTCGATCCGCCTCGTCAATGCCTGGCCCATCATCACAAAACCGCACACGAAACCCGCCCTCAATAGCATAAAGATGAATATTAATCTGGCCACCACCGCCATCACCATGATGTCGCATTAACCAGTAGATACTGTTGTCGATCAAATTTGCAATGATTTGACCAAAGGCAGATCTGACCATATGCACGACAACTGGCTCCCCAGGCTTGTACACTGCGATCTTAATCCCTTGCTTGCTAATGAGAGTCTCAAACAGCGTAATGTTTCCTTCGACCTCATCGAATATATCAAACGAAGTTGCTCGCCCTCGCTTGCCTGCCGCCTTGGGATCTAGGCGATTGCGCAAAGCAACAATATGCTCAAGCCACCCCTTGATGTCGGAAAGAGATTTTTTGACCGCAGTCAACTCCTCCCCATCAAGCATCGTCTCCACTTGCCGTTCAAGATATGCGACCTCGCGGTTCACACGGCCAACTGGTGCTCCGATTTCGTGAATAACCAGATCGACAATTTGTCCAATTCCTGCCGTCATGAGTAGTCGCGAGTAGTGTTCTTGGACACGCCTCACTCCTTCCCTGATCTCAGAGTCGGACTTACGAACCAGTTGCGAGATGGGGTGCTGTGCACCCAGTTGACGATCGGCTTCCTTGACTACTGGTGTTAAATCAAACACCTCGAAGAGAGTTCGAGTCTCTTCTGGCTGTACTTCTTCACGGGGACGCAATCGATAACGTTCCTCCTCCAGAAGAGCCAGAATTCTGGTTGTCCAGTCTATCAGCGTCTCGTATGCCTGATTGTGAACCAACCCCTCTCTCGTTGTTCGATCTATGATGTCCTTGTTTCTGTCTCGGGAGATGCGGATGGCGGAAATAATTTGATTATTGGCGAGTCGCGTGGTCGGCGCTTGGCGGCTACGGTTGTCTAACTGCAACCAGTCGTTGCCTGGTTCTCCGTAGGGGTGTACACGGAAGCCATCCCGGTAGAGGCTTACACCGCTGTACATATCCAGAACAGATCGGAACTCGCGAAGACCCATGTTGAATTCAAGCATATATGGAGCAAGGCTCTTGCGATCTCGATCCCAAGCTCGAATCTCAACCTCAAAGCCTCCACAACTAACTACTTCATTCTTCTTTCCGAGGTGATGCGTCCTGAAGGATTTTATCTCCTCCTCCTCGGCATATATTTTTCCTGAAAATCGACCATTATCATCCAGCTTCCCCGCGAGCCTATATTTGGGGTGTTGAGTAAGCTCGTGGGGCGCAACGACGCCCGTGAGTTCAGGGTGAGCAGGGATGGTCAGGACAATTTGGAAGTCCTTGATTTCATCAAACGGCGAGATAAGCCTCGACAGACGCTCGTGCAATCTCTGGAAATCATATTCGCTCCAATCCTTCTTTCCCCGCAGGCCTGTCAGCCTTATCGTTGTCCCGTGCTTCAGGTGGGGAAGCGGGCGCGTTTCATAGCTTATCTCGACTTCATCGAGATAATTATTGTCGTCGAAGGCACCCCAATCCAGCTTTACGACGACACCTTCGGCCTCACCAGCTGCGCGTGTCTCCATGTGAAGCGTCTGAGCCAAGCGCGCAGCGGCAAAGCGTCCAACGCCCTTTGCCCCCTGGAACGCACGGCCTCCAGGAGATCTAAGGCTCTTCTTTTTAGCAACTGTTCCTGGCTCAAACCAGCCATTGAGGATTGTTGATAGCGTCATCCCCGTCCCGTCATCGGAGATGGTGAGCGTGTCTGGCTTGATGGGGTTGGGACCCTCGAACTTAACTTCGACGCGTGTGGCGTCGGCGTCATAGGAGTTTTTTACCAGTTCAACAATCGCGACTCGCTCATCGCTGACGAGTTCGTCCCCAAGGAGAGAGATGATTCGAGCCCTTGGACGCATCTTGGCATGGCCGGATACCGGAGCAGGGGGCGTTGGCTTTGTCATAATTTTTGATTTGCATTATGAATGGAACTCTCATTGGGGGCCCGGCTCTGCGGGGCTCTGCAATAGAGAGTACGCACGTATTTGCTACCCACTAGCAAACAACTCGTAACGGTGAGCGTTGGGGACGGCAGTCCCAGGTGCAGGAACCAGCGTTTCTTACATGACCTAGCCCAGCGCTCGATATGCATGAGGGGAAGTATGGCCGGAAGCATGGAGGCAAGCCACTCTCCGAGACCTAACCGGTGGCGCCCTGTCTCTGAGTGCTCCTCGAATCGTAGCGGCGCCGCCAAGCCTCGAGCGAAGTTAGTTTGCCCTTGACGCGGAGGGGCATGCGGTGGACGGAGCCTTGAGTAACCGGTCAAGCTGGTGCTCAGGAAGCTGCGCATTCTCAAGACCGCCAGCATCCTGCTTACCAAGTCGGCAGAAGGAGGGCATTTTGTGTCTAGTGGCATTCAGCAGCGTTTGCCCGTATTAGAGCCCCATACGGTGCGATACCTCTAGACGCACTGCGTCACATGGCCTGAAGGATCGCCTCCACCTCGGTTGCACTTAGCGAGGATCGGGCAGCAACATCAATGGTGTACCTGATGCCCATCACGCTCCGTGGAGGCATGTAATCGTCGGGCAGTCGGGGAAAGCCTCCCTCCACGACGAAGACGTGGGCATCGCGGAGGTTGAAGCGCAAGAGCGAGCCTGACTGGCGGAGGTCATCGTGCCAACCGAGGCTCTTGAGCTTGGTCTCGAAGACGTCGATCGCGCGTCCATCCACCCCAAGCTTCATGATGATTTCATCAGCCAGCGTTGCGATCGTGGCGACACCCGCTATGGACCTTTCAAGCAAGACGCTCGCGAGCAGGAGCCGCTTGCCAGCAGGCGCACGCAATTGATCCAATCGGGAGATCTCATGTCGCTCGTCGGCCTTGGTGGTGGTCTTCACCTCGATGTGTACCGCGTCGCCTGCGAAATCGTGCCGTTCGCCCAGCGGACCACTCCAGAGGTGGCACGCGCGCGTACCGAGCGAGGGGAACAAGACGTTCGACAGGACCCACAACTCTCCGAACAAGCCTATCTGCTCCCCGACGCCGAGGTCCTGGGCCACGGGCCGGAGCGCTGCGCGCAGTTCATCTATCGTCGCCTCCACCGACGTAGCGGGATCGCGCCGCTCGATGCGGATGGCGTAGAGGATCTTGTTCACGAGCATCGTGAAGAGGTCCTCGTGGTGGCTGCGAGCGGAGACATCGAGGCACGTACCTCCATAGTCGACGAGCCGCACCTCGATACTCTGGAGATCGGGAGGAATGGTTGATGTGTCCGTGGCCACTGCCACCAAAAAGTGCAGCTTTCCGGCGGCGTCGATGCCCAGCTGGCAGTCGGTGAAGTCCTCTTCGACCGGCTCCAGGATGAATTCATGCGGAGAGCGCCGCTGACGAAGCGACTCCCACCGTATGGCTGTCACGTCAGCCATGCATGAGTCCGCGGTTCACCATGAACGAGCGGCTGTCGTCACTCGTGAGAGGCAAGGACAAGGCCACACCCAGCACCGCCCGCGATGGCGCCTGCAACGGCTCAGGATCGAGGGGATACAGGAGCAGCAGACCACGCGCTGACGGTCGATCCTGCCGCATCGCACGGGCGTTGAACGCCGTTCCTGCCCGATAGCGTTCCGGGCCGCCATGAAGATCCACGCCCTCATGGCGCGGATCCGTCAGGATTCCGATCGCCTCGTTCCCGGTCAATGTGCGGTGGACCAGCCCATAGGGTCGTCCTCCAAGAAGGACCTGCCGCTCTCGCTGAGGGTTCGCCACGAATATGGCCCAACTCGCCAGCTCTCCCACGGCGGACCGCTCCGTGATCCAGTCCGCGATCTCTGCCCCCTGGAAAGCCACGCTGTTCGGGTGGCCTGCAAATCGTCGGAGGAAGTCGGCAATGTCATGTGCGGGCACATCGTGGCCAATCGCTCCGCCATGGGCGACATGCGTCGGAGGATGTGCGTGGAGCAGTTCCGACGCCAAGTCGAGATTCCGCTCCAACAGCGCAGCATTGCGCAATGGGAACAGGATTGTCTGTGGGTTCTCAGCCGACCATGAGCGTGCTTCCAGCTCCACCTCCGACATTCGACTCTTGGCCTTGCTCGTCAGCAAGAGCTTGGAGTGCGCACGCATCCGAATCGCCATCTCGTCAGGACGCCGCCCCGCTTTGTTGAGAACAGTGATGGAGTCCCGCAGGGCCTCCTCGACGAGGGCCAGCTCCACGAACCACTCAGCGATCCCATCAGTGGTCCAGATGCGGATCAGGTCGTCGTATCCGCTTCGGAATCCGTACCAGCGCGCCATTTGAAGGAGCGTGTCCGCCATTGTTGTCGTTCGCAGGAAGTAGGCGATGGTGAGTCCTTCCAGCGTCAAGCCACGAGAAAGGCGATTACCTCCGACCGCGATCAACTGGCGCCCGGGACGCTGCTCATACTCCAACTCCTCACCGGTCTTGCTGTTGAGCACGACCACTTGAAGCCGCGCGAGGTTCCGCTCGGCCTCATCGAGGATGACATCGACATCGGAAGGCAACGATACTTGTCCGAAGTCAGTCAGAGACGACCGCATCATCCCGCGGATTGATCCGGGAGCCGATCGGTTGAGGTTGAACCAAGCCCGTATCTGCTCCTCGATTGCTGCGCCGATGCGCATCTGGTCCTTCTGGACTTGGGAGACATGCACGAGCATCGTGTGGGACTCACCCTGATGACCGCGCAGAAGGCGGATGGCCCCTGCCAGCGCGAACGTAAGTACGGCGTCGCAGAGCGACTGCGGCAGATCCAGTGGGCCGTGGGCAACCAGCGGCTCGCCTTTCTTGCGGCGCCTGGGCTTGAGGCCTCTCACGTCGCTTTCATCAACCACCCGGAGTACGTTCCGGTGTTGGGCTGTCACCCCGAACAGCTCCTCCGTACCGGTATAGCCATCAGGCCGGGGGAGCTGAATTACGAAGTCTTTCGGGAAGAGGTCCTCACCCACATGGTCGTCGAAGGCCCCAGGATCAATAAGGATGTTTGCGAACGGAGTCGCAGTGTATGCGATATACGTCGCCCGGGGGCATTTCTGCAGCAGGTCCCGAATCAGCTCGTTCGTGCGGGAAGGACTTTCATCGCTGGCTGGCTCATCTTCGTCCACGCTTGGATCGCGGCGATTGCCCTTGGTGTTGATTGACGCCTGATCCGCCTCATCATCGATGAGAAGCAAGGGCACGTCTGCAAGCCGCCCTTCAAGCTTGCCGAGCCAGCAGTTGAGGCGTTCCAAGATGGGGACAATTTTCTTTGCAACGACAAGGACGGTGCCGGTGGCGTCGAAACCGTTCGCCACCGGCGGCTCCTGAAAGTCATCTTCGGGCTCAGTGAGGGGGATCCAGTTCACGCCGACGTCGACGAGCTCCCGCTCAAGCCGACGCTGCGTCTGGTTCCTCAGCGAATCATGGATGCCCGACAGGATGATGATCAAGCGATAGCCGACATCCGCCGCCCGGGCAGCCACCGCTGTGAAGTTGGCCGTCTTGCCCGACTGGACGTATCCGACCACCAGCCCGCGGCACTGGAACTCAGGCCGCCCTATTGGGGTGGTTCTCGCGAGTATTCGAAGCGACTCCTCAGCGACCGAGTCGACCTGATGGCGCATCCACTTCGACTGGGAGCGCAGATACGCCTCATGCCGCGACCAGTTCGTCCAAGTCGTCCCATCGGTCCAAAGCCTGGCCTTGGGCTTCAGCATGAAGGGATTTCGAGCTTCACTTTCCATCGAGGACCCGTACGACGCCCGCCCGCTCCAGCACGCGAAGGAACTCCGCCAGCGCCTTCTTTGCCTCATTGTTTCCGTCAATGGCTTGCGCAAGCATGACCAATTCTGGAGTCCGCTGGGAGATCTCCACCTGATCACCTGCGAAGCCTTTTTTGCACTCCCACGAACTTGAAGTGCCCTCAACGAGCCGCAAAGGAGAACGCTCCTTCTTGGAAGATTGGGCCGATGGAGTCAACGCATGGCCGGATCCCGCTGCGCCCTTTGTCTTGGTGGCGCCCTCCCCCTGTTCGGTTCCCGTTCTCGCTCCCGTTCCGCCTTGCTTCGCTCCATTTTCGCCCCCGCCAGCACTCACCTTCTTGTCGTAGCGAGCTCGCGCCTCGGTCCGCGGAGCCTTCAGGATGTCCTTGAGGTTGTCGGTCAGCGCCACCGGAAGTCGGATGAGTTGCTTGCTGATGTCTACCTGGAGCTGATCGTCAGCCTGCCGGTCGAAGTCCACCGCTACCCGGAGCAGCTTGGTGTGCTCATCTTTTGCGAACAAGTCCTCCCACCCACCCCACTTGATGAGTCGATCTAGGCGGTAGAAATAGAAGCCCTGGGAGTCGTTCCACCGCCCGTTCAGCGTCATCCGGTCGCGCTGCTCTCGACTCACCTCGGGCGGTTGGTCCTTGTAGTACTCGGTGAATTCGGTCTCGTTCGGCATCACGTACGCGCGTACGGTGATGATCGGCCCCTTCGAGGGGGCTTGGTGCATGGGAAGCTCTATACTGCGAGGGTCGAACGCCTTGGTCAGCCGATGCCCCATCGGGTTGTTCGGCCTCAGCTCTGTACCGTTCAACCGCATGGCGACGCGCTGCCGGCCGCGAACACTGCCTTCCAGGAACTTGTGAAATACCAACTCCAGATGATCGCGGACGGATGCAACCTCCTGAGCATAGGGCTCCACGCCCCTGACCTTGGGAGCATCAATCGGAGGCCGCATCTGGGTGAGAAGTACAGCAGTTCCCGAGGAGCCAAGCCGGACGACCTCTTTGTATTTCTGCTCCACAGGGTCTTCGAGGGGATCCCAACGGCCAGTGCGCTCCAGATGATCCTTGTCCCAGGTCATCAAGCTCTCACGGCTGTTCGCTGCTTTGGAGACGACTGTCAATCGGTCAGCCTGGGACCAAGCAGCGCCTTTCAGGCCATAGCCGAACTTCCCCAGGTCAGCTGCGTCGTAATCCCGCTGGTGCCCGATTCTCATCGCCTCGCGCAAGCCCTTGGGCGTCATGCCGATTCCGTTATCGCGGATGCACATCCACCGCCCACCCTGGTTCGGATTGGGGAATGTGATGTCGATCTCGGACGCACCTTTCGACAGGCTGTTGTCCACGAGATCGGCGACCGCGCTAGGAAGGCTGTGACCGGCACGCGCCAAAATCTTGAAAAGGCCCAACGGATCGGGTTCCAGCCCTGTCCTGCGGTTCGTATTGCTCCGCACGGTCCCCACCTTCGCGAATAGTTGAGGATAATGTTCTGCTAGAACCTTCCGGCAGACGTCGCCCTCTTCACCGTGCAGCGCGATCATGGCGGACTTACCAAGCCTTGCACTCTCACCGTGGTTGATGATGGCGGCTCTGGCCGGATGGTTCATCGGGATGACGATCCACGAGGCTGATGCCGGACTGCTTGACGAATCCACAACCATCGCAAACAGAACGCCGGGCTCGACGAAGGCGTAGTACGGGCTTGTGGGGCAGTGCCCTTCCAGGCGCCAGTTCTTGTCCTGCCTCTTGATCCATTGTTCCTTCACTGCCACCGTCTTTGCATCCTCAAGGCAACGACAGGTGATGGCGATGCGGTCTGATTTCTTCGCCCCAGGGAACACGCGGCCCACGACGTCTGCATCGAAGTTGATGGCACGCTGCTTCGACCCCTCCCGCTTGCTCCGGCGGTATTCGTGGAACATGCCAAGTTCCGAGTGGGTAAGCAGCCTCAGGATCGTGAACTTCATCGTGAGCCCTCAGTCGTGGTGATATGAGACGCCGGCAGTCCCAGCAGCTTGATCCGCATGTCATCAACCGGGGGAGCGTCGAGGCTTTCACGCATTCCCATTGCAATGGCATAGGCAAACAGGGGTGGCACAGCGTTCCCGATTTGCCGGAAAGCTGGATTCATTGACCCCTTGAATACGAAACCGTCGGGGAACGACTGAAGACGGGCCGCCTCGCGAACGGTGATTGTGCGCGCCTGTTCGTTGTCGTAGTGGATATGCGAGTACGAGTCCTTGCCCAGGTGAGCCATCAAGGTCCGCACGGGCTTTTCCGCATCCAGCTTCCACCACTTGTTCGGAAACTTCGTCGGGCTGTAGGGGATACGCCACGAGGAGACGTAGGCCCGGACGTCAGGATTACGGACATCGGTGCTCAGACCACGGCGCTTCCGATCCGCCAGCCACGAGGCAATCTTGCGCTCCACATACGCATGGACCTCGGGGTATTCCCAGCCTGGTTTGATCTCCGCGAATATCTTGTAGTCCCGAGGGAGGTAGCGGAAGACGTGACCAGTTGTCATCTGCGTCTTGAAGCCCAGCCACTCCCGCATCAACCTGGAGTACTGCGTGGTTGGCTTGCTTGACGTGTAGGCCACCGGCTCAGACGGGTCCTTGGCGCCCCTCCGCAGTTGCCCGGACTGAAAGAGATCAAGCGCGTGAAGCGGCGGAAGATCCGCCAGAGCCTTTGAAGCCGTTGTAGCAGGGCTTGCGTCGAGCTTCGGATCCGCGATCCACCGATGGTATTCCGAACCTTCTTCCTGGATCACTCGTCGAGCCGTGTTCTTCGCGCTCGTGTATCCGGAAGGAAGCACCACGTGGTGTGTCGGAGACGGAAACCGAGGTGTGATGCCCGTCGCGCGGTGGAACCCGATGAGGATCATGCGCTCACGGGTTTGTGGCACACCATACCAAGCAGCGTTCAGAAGGGTGTAGGCGACGACGTAGCCTTCCTCGGCAAGACTCTTGGAGACCAGTTCGGCGACATTGCTGCCGCCGTGGTTCAGGATGTCGGGCACATTCTCCATCAGGAGCGCTACAGGCTTCGTGGCGCGGATGAAGTGCACGTAGCGCTGCCAGAGGCTCACCCGGCCATCAACCAGGAACGCTTGGTCAGCAGTCGCCTCCTGGCGTCGATGCGCCTGTTCCCGAAGTTTCGCCCGTCCGACTCGAGCGAAGGCTTGGCATGGAGGACCGCCAACCAATACGTCGATTTGATCGTCTGGAGGTCCCGAAATCCCGAGGTCGACAAAGACGCTATCCGCATCCTCTGTCGTGGCATCTCGCGGAATGTGGTGATCAGGGTGGTCGCCGTTCAGGGACCACCGGGCGAAGTTCGCTCCATGCGACTTCGCCGCCCAGGGATCATTTTCGATGGATGCGACAGGCGTGAAGCCGGCAGTCAGGAACCCGAGGGAGATTCCGCCGCATCCCGCGAACATGTCCATGTACCGGAGCGCCCCTCCGCTCTGCATACGGAGGAGCTTTTGCTGAATCAGCTCACTCACCCTGTCGGTGGCGCGAGGAGCACCGGGCGACGATCCTGTAACAGGCAAGCCCCTGGGGTGCCTGAGTGCCCAACCGGAGCCGGGAAAGAGGTCCGGTGCCAACGAGTCGTGTTTCGCCTGTTGCCGAGGCATCAAGAAGCTCTACGGGCAGAGCGACTCCCCGGGCCGGAAGCCTCGGGTAAATCGCTGGAAGGATCATCCAGTCCGGGTGCCAGTTGCGCCGCCAATCGGCCCCTGGAGGCGAGCACCGTCATTTCCCACTTCAATACTGAGAACACCGAGCATCCCATCGAGTACGCCAGTTCCGCATGTGTTTCGACCCGTGGTCCGTCGCCGCCAGCCAAGGAGCGTTCCGCAAGCAGCTCGGCGGTGCTTCCGACCTGATCATCCATCGGCACAAAGCGGTCGGCGAGTATCCAGCGGTAACGGCCTTCAAGATGGCCGTCAACCAGCAAACTCCGCAGACCTCCCTCGGATCATTGCCGGTTTCCGGGCACCGTCACCTTCTTGACCGCACGGGCCTTGGCCGTTACCCGAGGCCCTTCGGTCACCTCGATCACATCGGAAGGGGCACTCAGCACGACGATCTCTCGGCGCTCCAGGCCGCTGCCAACTTCGGTGACTTGCCGAACCCGGAGCTGGGCTGCCCACGGGCTCCCGCCACCTCGCACAGCACGTTCGACGCGCTCAACAGCGCTCTCCAGCTCCGTGATGATCTCGTGCTCCCAGAGCCGCACCACCTGCCAGCCCGCTGCTTCCAGCAGCACCGCCTGACGGGCGTCGCGTTCAACGTTCTCCACGAGCTTGGCCGACCAGAACTCCTCGCGGGAGCGGGGGCGGGCGTAATGAAGCGGGCACCCATGCCAGAAGCAGCCGTCGATGAACACCGCGACGCGACTGGCGGAGAACACCACATCGGGCCTGCCTGCGGGGGTTCGTTCGTGGAGCCGGTACCTCAAGCCACGAGCCCAAAGGGCGCGTCGCAGCGTGAGTTCGGGCGACGTGTTCGTGCCCCGGATGCGGGCCATCTGCTCTGATCTCGAGAGCCCCATCCGGCCCCTCCTCGCGCACCACGGGAAGACAACCCCGAAGCATCACCCGTTCCGGATGAGAGGTCGACCAAGCTGCCGGCTCTTGAGGAGCTCGTGAACGGTCACCCCAGCAATCAAGGATGCGGAAAAAACAAAGGCCCTGGAGTCACCGGCTTGCACCGGGGACTCCAGGGCCTCTATTTGGTCGGGGCGACAGGATTTGAACCTGCGACCACTTGCACCCCAAGCAAGTGCGCTACCAGGCTGCGCTACGCCCCGAAAACGGCCGTCGTGAAACGGTGCGCCCTTATGCCCCTGCCCTCGTTTCAGGTCAAGCAGGAGGTGAGGGGCGCCGGTGAAAAAAACCTACTCGTCGCCCTCTTCCATTCCCTCGTCGAAGTCCTCACCCCGGGCCTCCGCCGCGTCCGCCGCCGCCTCTTCCTGCGCGTCGATCTCCGCGTGGTTCTCCGGGGGTGCCTCGCCGTTCAGGGCACTCTTCAACACCTGGCTCGGCCGGAAGGTCAGCACCCGGCGGGCGCTGATCTCGATCTCCTTGCCCGTCTGCGGGTTGCGCCCCACGCGCGCCTTCTTCTGGCGCACCTGGAAGTTTCCGAACCCGGAGATCTTGATCTTGTCCCCGCGCTCCAACGTCTCCTTCACGGTGTCGAAGACGAGCTCGACGATCTCCGCCGACTCCTTCTTGGAGAAGCCGACCTTCTCGTAGACCCCCTCGATGATGTCCGCTTTCGTCATGCGAGTCCTCTGGCACCCGTGATTGGCCGGTGAACGCGGGGCATGGTGTCAGCCTTCCCCGAACCGTGTCAACGTCCTGACTTCATTCAGGAATTCAGGCGCGCAGCGCCGCCCCCAGCCGCTGGTTCACCTCCGTAATGATGCGCTGGTGGGCCGCCGTGACCTCCGCGTCGGTCAGCGTCCGCTCGGGCGAGCGGTACCTCAAGGCGTACGCCAGGTTCTTCTTCCCCTCGGGGATGGGCTTGCCCGTGTAGACGTCGAACACGAGCGCGTCCTCCACCAGCGGCGCCCCCACCTCCAGGATCACCCGGCGCACCTCCTCGTTGCGCAGCTCCAGCGGCACCACCACCGCCAGGTCGCGCAGCACCGCCGGGTACTTCGGCAACGCCGCCGCCTGCGGCACCAGCCGCGCCGCCGCGTACAGCGGATCCGTGTCCAGCTCGAACACGAACACGCCCTCCGGCAGCCCCAGCCCCTTCGTCACGCGCGGGTGCACCTCGCCCACCAGGCCCAGCACCGTCCCGTCGCTCAACGACACCTGCGCGCAGCTCCGCGGGTGGTACGCAGGCGCCTCCGCAGGAGTGAAGGCCGCGCCCTCCACGTGCAGCGCGTGCAGCAGCGCCTCCACCGCCCCCTTCGCGTCGTAGAAGTCCACGCGCGAGTCCTTCGCCGTCCAGCTCCGGCCACCACCGCGCAGGCCCCACACCAGGCCCGCCACGCGCGGCACCTCGCGAGCCGCCGGGCGCATGCCCTGCCCTCCCTGCGCGTCCCGGAAGTACGCCCGGCCCGTCTCGTAGAGGCCCACCGACTCCACCTGGTGGCGCACGCTGCGTGACAGGTTCTCCAGCAGGCCCGGCAGCAGGCTCGTGCGCATCACCGACTGCTCGACGCTCAGCGGGTTCATCAGCGCGATAGGCGCTTCCTTCCCACCCAGCACCTCCAGCGACTTCGGCGCCACGAACGAGTAGTTCACCACCTCGGACAGCCCCACGCCGCCCAGCGCGTGGCGCAGCCGACGCTCGGCCTCCATGGACAGCGGCTCCGGCGCCAGCGTCTCCAGCCCTCGCGGCAGCCGCGCAGGGATGTTGTCGTAGCCGTACACACGGGCGACCTCCTCCATCAGGTCCTCCTCGCGATCCACGTCCACGCGCGCCCGGGGCACTTCGTACGTCGTCTGCCCCTGCGACTCCTCCACGGACTTGAAGCCCAGCGCCGTCAGGATGCGCCGGACCTCCGCCTCCGGCACCGCCACGCCCAGCACCTTCTCCACCCGCGCGTAGCGCAGCGTCGCCCGGCGCGGCGCCAGGGGCTCGGGCTGCACGTCCACCCTCCCCGGCACCACCGTGCCACCCGACAGCTCCGCGATGAGCTGCGCGGCCCGGTCCAACGCCGGCAGCACCGCGTCCAGGTCCGCCCCGCGCTCGAAGCGGTGCGACGCCTCCGTGTGCAGCGCGTAGCGCTTCGCGGACCGGCGCACGCCGGAGCCGTGGAAGTGCGCGGACTCGATGACGATGCGCTTCGTGCCCTGAGTCACCTCGCTGTCGCCGCCGCCCATCACGCCCGCCAGCGCCTGCGCCCGGTCGCGGTCCGCGATGACCAGGTCGTCCGCGTCCAGCGTGCGCTCCTTGTCATCCAGCGTGCGCAGCTTCTCGCCCGGCTTCGCGGTGCGGACGATGATCTCCTGGCCCGCCACCTTCTCCAGGTCGAACGCGTGCAGCGGCTGGCCGTACTCCAGGAGCACGAAGTTGGTGACGTCCACCACGTTGTTGATGGCGCGCACGCCGCACGCCTTCAGCCGGTCCTGCATCCACTGCGGCGACGGCTGGATGGTGACGTTCTCCACCACCCGCGCCGCGTAACGCGAGCAGCGCTCCTTCGCGTCGATGCGCACCTTCACCAGCTCCGCCACGGGCTTGCCGGACTCGGCGGGCTTCGGCTGCGGCAACTTCAGCTGCGCGCCCGTCACCACGCCCACCTCGCGCGCGATGCCCAGGTGGCTGAGCGCGTCCGGCCGGTTCGGGGTGACGTTCACCTCCAGCACGGAGTCATCCAGCCCCAGGGCCTCCGCGATGGGGAGGCCCAGCTTCGTGTCCGCGGGGAGGATGAGCAGGCCGGACGAGTCCTCCGTGATGCCCAGCTCCTTCGAGGAGCAGAGCATGCCGAAGCTGTCCACACCCCGGAGCGCGGCCTGCTTGATCTCCATGCCGTTGGGCAGCTTCGCGCCCACCGTGGCCAGCGGCACCTTGTCGCCGACCTTGAAGTTCTTCGCGCCGCACACCACCTGGAACAGCGCGGAGCCGCCGATGTCCACCTGCGTGACGGACAGCTTGTCCGCGTTGGGGTGCTGCACCGACTCGCGGATCTGCGCCACCACCACGCCGCGCAGGCCCTCGCCGGGGCGCTCCACGCCCTCGATCTCCAGGCCCGCCGCGGTCAGCTTGCGCGCCAGCTCGTCCACGGACGGCGGCAGCGCGACGTAATCACCCAGCCACTTCACTGAAATCTTCACAGGGTTGTCCTCTTTCCTGGTGGGCCGGAATCAGAACTGCGCGAGGAAGCGCGCGTCGTTCTCGAACATCATCCGCAGGTCGTCGATGCCGTAGCGCAGCATGGCCAGTCGCTCCACGCCCATGCCGAACGCGTAGCCCGTCACCTCCTTCGGGTCGTAGCCCGCGGCGGTGAAGACGTTCGGGTGCACCATGCCGCTGCCCAGCACCTCCAGCCAGCCGGTCTGCTTGCACACGCGGCAGCCCTTGCCGCCGCACGAAGCACAGGTGACGTCCACCTCCGCGGAGGGCTCCGTGAAGGGGAAGAACGACGGGCGGAAGCGCGTGCGCGTCTCCGAGCCGAAGAACGCCTTCACGAACGCGTCCAGCGTGCCCTTCAGCTCCGCGAAGCTCACGTCCTTGTCCACGAGCAGGCCTTCCACCTGGTGGAACATGGGCGTGTGCGTGATGTCCGAATCCCGCCGGTACACCCGGCCCGGCATCACCGCGCGGATGGGCGGCTTGCGCGACAGCATGTGCCGCACCTGCACCGGCGAAGTGTGCGTGCGCAGCAGCGACGGGCTGTCCGCCTTCTTCGCGTGGCCCAGGCTGGGCTCGTCCACGTAGAACGTGTCCTGCATGTCCCGCGCGGGGTGATCCTTGGGCAGGTTCAGCGCCTCGAAGTTGAAGTAGTCGAGTTCGATCTCCGGGCCCACGGCCACCTCGAACCCGAGCCGCGCGAACGTCCGGACGATGTCCTCCATCGTGCGCGACACCGGGTGCCGTCCACCGGGCAGCACCGCGCGCCCGGGCAGCGTCACGTCCAGCTTGGGGCCCTTCAGCTGAGCCTCCAGCGCGGCGTCCTCCGCGCGCTTCGTGGCGTCCGCCAGCAGCTGCTCCAACTCCGCCTTGACGGTGTTGGCGATTTCTCCCAACGCGCGCCGCTCGTCGGGGGGCAGCTTGCCCATGCCGCCCAGCACGGCGGACAGCTCGCCCTTCTTGCCCAGGTAGCGGATGCGCAACGCCTCCACCTGCGAGGGCTCCGACACACCGGAGATCTCCTGGCGCGCCGCGTCCGCCAACGCCTGCAACCGGTCTCGCATGGTCCTCTTCCCGCCTTCCATTCACGCCCCGGTCGCCTCTGGCGCCGGGCAAAAAAAAGGGCCGCCCCCTGGTGGAGGCAGCCCGTTTCAGCTTCGGAAGCCGGCGTCACCGCCGGCCGTGTCTCAGGCTGCCTTCGCGATGTTGGCGATGGCGGCAAAGCCCGCGGGGTCCGCGATGGCCAGATCCGACAGGACCTTGCGGTCCAGGGAGATCTTCGCCTTCGCCAGGCCGGCGATCAGCTTCGAGTAGGACAGGCCCACGGTGCGAGCGGCCGCGTTGATGCGGACGATCCACAGGGAGCGGAAGTTGCGCTTGCGCACCGCGCGGTCGCGGGTGGCGTAGTCCAGGGCGCGCTCGACGGCCTGGTTCGCACGGCGGTAGCAGTTCTTGCGACGGCCGCGGAAGCCCTTCGCAAGCTTGAGAATGCGATTACGACGACGACGAGCCTTGAAACCCTTTTTGACGCGCATGACACACTCCTGACTTCTGGAAGGGAGCCCCGGGGCGCTGGCTTCACGCCGCTCCGCCAGGACTCACGGTTGGTTCAAACCCGAGGACGACTCAGGCGCCGTAGGGGAACAGCTCCTTGATGACCTTCTTGGCGTCCATGTCGCGCAGGTGGCCCGTGCCACGGTTGCCGCGCTTCTGCTTGGCCGTCTTGGAGAAGGTGAACAGGTGCTTGCTGAACGCCTTGCCGAACTTCACCTGGCCGCTCTTCTTCACGTGGAAGCGCTTCTTCGCGGCGCTGCGGGTCTTCAACTTGGGCATGATCCCAAACCTTCCTTCTGCTTCCTGTCGGCCGGCAATCTTCGTGACTGACGGCGGTCCGGGACACACGGTTCCCGGACGCTTTGGGCGAAAGCCTCTATCACTCTTTTGATGCGATGGGGGTAGCGTTTCCTACAGCCAACGCAGAAACCCCTGCCACCACCCCGGACGGGGAGTCAAGTCCCCTACACTGCCGTTCAGGGCAGCGTGGCTTCCTTGACGAGGAGCGCCTCGAAGTCGGCGTACTTCATCGTCTTCAGGTCCTCGCCGCCGTAGCGACGGGGGGCCACGGCGCCGGCCTCCACCTCGTTGTCGCCCACCACCAGGGTGAAGGGGATCTTCTGCAGCTGGGCTTCGCGGATCTTCGCGTTGAGCGTGATGCCGCGCTCGTCCAGCTCCACGCGGAAGCCCTTGGCGCGCAGGTCGTCGCGCACCTTGCGGGCGTAGTCCATCTGACGGTCCGCCACGGTGACGAGGATGGCCTGCACCGGGGCCAGCCACGCCGGGAAGGCGCCGGCGAAGTGCTCGATGAGGATGGCGGTGAAGCGCTCGAAGGAGCCGAAGATGGCGCGGTGGAGGACCACCGGGCGGTGCGGGGCGTTGTCCTCGCCCACGTAGGTGAGGTCGAAGCGCTCCGGGGCCAGGTAGTCCAGCTGCATGGTGCCCAGCTGCCACTTGCGGCCAATGCTGTCGGACACGGCGAAGTCGATCTTCGGGCCGTAGAAGGCGCCGTCACCGGGGGCCAGCTCGTACTCCAGGCCCAGCGACTCCAGCGCCGCCTTGAGGCCGCCTTCCGCGCGATCCCAAAGGGATTCGTCACCCAGGCGCTGCTCGGGGCGCGTGGACAGCTTCACCGCGTAGGTGAGACCCACCGCCTTGTAGACGCGGTCCAACAGCTTCACGAAGCGCCGCACCTCGTCGGTGATCTGGCTCTCCATGCAGTAGATGTGCGCGTCGTCCTGCGCGAACTGGCGCACGCGGGTGAGGCCGCCCAGGGAGCCCGCGGCCTCGTTGCGGTGGAGCACGTCCTGGGTGTGCAGGCGCAGGGGCAGGTCGCGGTAGCTGTGCTTCTTGAAGCCGTAGAACAGGTGGTGCGACGGGCAGTTCATCGGCTTGAGGGAGAAGTCGTGCTCGCCGGACTCGCTGTCGAGCACCAGGAACATGTTCTCCTTGTACTTGCCCCAGTGGCCGCTCGTCTCCCAGAGGCCCTTGTTGAACATCAGGGGCGTCTTGATCTCCAAGTAGCCGTCACCGGCCGTGAGCGAGCGCATCCAGTCCGACAGCGTCTGGTAGAGCGCGGTGCCCTTGGGCGTCCAGAAGGCCGCGCCCGGCGAGTACGGGTGGAAGTGGAAGAGATCCAGCTCCTTGCCCAGCTTGCGGTGGTCGCGCTTGCGCGCCTCTTCGATGCGCGTGACGTAGGCCTCCAGCGCCTTCTTGTCGAAGAAGGCGGTGCCGTACACGCGCTGGAGCATGGGGTTGCGGTGGTCGCCGCGCCAGTACGCGCCGCTGGAGGAGAGGATCTTGATGACGCCGATCTTCCCCGTGCTGGGCGCGTGGGGCCCCAGGCAGAAGTCCACCCAGTCGCCGTGGGTGTAGAGCGTGAGCGTCTTGGCGCCCTTGGCGGCGATGTCCTTGACGATCTCCACCTTGAACTTCTCGCCCTTCTCCTCGAAGAGCTTGATGGCGTCCTCCATGGAGATCTCGGTGCGGACGAAGGGCGCGTCCTGCTTGAGCTCCGCGTTGGCGGCCGCTTCAATCTTCTCCAGCTCCTCCGGCGTGAAGGGCTTCTCGCGGAAGAAGTCGTAGTAGAAGCCCTCCTCCGTCGACGGACCGATGGTCACCTGCGTGCCGGGGAACAGCTTCTGCACGGCGCTGGCCACCACGTGCGCGGCGTCGTGACGGATGAGGTCCAGGCCTTCCGGGCTCTTGGACGTGAAGATCTGCAGCTTCGCGTCCTCGTCGAGCGTCCGGGCCAGGTCCATGTCCTGACCGTTGACCCGGGCGAACAGGGCCGCCTTCGCGAGCCCCACGCCGATGCTGCCCTTCACGAAGTCCGCGATGGTCGTGCCCCGGGCGGTCTGCTTCTGGCTGCCGTCGGGGAGCGTCACCGTGATGGATTCGGACATGGCGGATAAACCTCTGCGCTGGAAAAAACCGAAGGCGGCAGGCTTTTGAGAAAGCCTGCCGCCCGCGAGATGGAACTCTTACTGATGATGGGTCGTAGTGGGATCGAACCACTGACCCCTACCGTGTCAAGGTAGTGCTCTACCGCTGAGCTAACGACCCGTCGTGCGGATGGGCGCGGGGAATAACAGCGGGCTCCCACACCTGTCAAGGAACATGAGCGCGGGCCCTGATCTTCCCCGCGTTCACGTCTCCAACAACGCGCGGACGCGTTTCATCACCGCGTCGAACATGGCGGGGGTGAGCCTCCCCGTCTGCGTGTTCTGCTGGCTGACGTGGTAGCTGCCCACGAGCCACCGGCCGTCCGGCAGCCGGTACTCGGCGCCGTGGCCGAAGGCGGGACGGGGCGTGGGGAGCGGACTGCCCGTGCGAGCGGCCGACGCCAGGGCGGCGTTCCACCCGATGGCCCCCAGGGCGAGCAGCACCCGTCCAGGCAACAGCGCCATCTCCCGGTCCAGGAACGGCGCGCAGCGGGCCAGCTCCTCCGGCAGCGGCTTGTTGTCCGGCGGCGCGCACCGGCCGGCGGCGACGATGAAGGCGTCTGTCAGCTTCAGGCCGTCGTCCCGGTGCTCGCTGTGGCCCTGGTTCGCGAAGCCGGCGCGCTGCAGGCCCGCGTAGAGGAAGTCGCCGGAGCGGTCCCCGGTGAACATCCGCCCCGTGCGGTTGGCGCCGTGCGCGGCGGGCGCCAGACCCACGATGATCAGCCGGGCCTTCGGATCGCCGAAGCCGGGGACGGGCTTCCCCCAGTAGTCCCAGTCGCGGTAGGCGCGCCGCTTCACCCGGGCCACCTCCTCGCGCCACTCCACCAGCCGGGGGCAGGCCCGGCACGCGATGATCTCCTGGTGCAGCTTCTCCAGCTTCGTCACGGCGCCTGCACGCTCCCCTTGTAGAGCTGCGTGCGGCGGTAGCGCTGGAGGACGACGCTCAGGACGACCTTGAGGATGGCGCTCGCCGGGACGGCCAGGAGGATGCCCACGAAGCCGAACAGCTCACCGAACGCGAGCACGGCGATGATGACGGCCACGGGGGCCAGGCCCACCTTCTCCCCCACCACGCGCGGGGTGATGACGAAGCCCTCGGCCAGCTGTCCGATGATGAAGGTCGCCGCCACCACCGCCAGCTGCCACGGCCCCTGCCACGACAGGAGGACGCCCAGCACGGCCAGCACCACGCCGATGCCCGTGCCCAGGTAGGGCACCATGTTGCCGAAGCCGGCGATGAGGCCAATGGCGATGGCCAGGTCGATGCGCGCCACGGACAGCCCCACCGCGTAGAGCACCGACAGGATGGCGCCCACGGTGAGCTGGCCCTGCACGAAGGCGGACAGCACCTCGTCCACCTCGCGGAAGCGCTGGGTCGCCAGCGCCACGGAGCGGCGCGGCAACAGGTCCTGGATGCGACCCATGAGGCGCGGGTAATCCTGGAGGAAGAAGAACGCCAGCACCGGCACCACCGACAGGCCCAGCAGCGTGGCCGCGAAGCGCGCGGTGTTGCCGGCGAAGCTCGCCACCAGCCGCGCCGCCGTGGGGCCCGCGCTCTGGAGCAGCTCGGAGGCCTTCTCCCCCAGCTCCGCGGTGCGCTGGCTCACCAGGTCCGGCAGCGACACGCCCAGGAGCGACTCCACCTGAGGCACCACCTGGGTGCTGGCGCGCTGGAAGAAGCCGGGCAGCTTCGCCGCCTCGTCGCGGAACACCGGCACCAGGTACAGGCCCGCGCCCACCATCAGGAGCGTGCCCGCGAAGAAGAGGATGGACGTGCCCCAGGTGCGGTCCACGCCGCGCTTCTCCAGGAGCGTCACCAGCGGGTTGAACGCGTACGCGCCCGTCAGCGCCAGCAGCACCGGCACCGCCACCCCGCCGAACACGGACAGGAGCGCGAACACCAGCGCCAGCGAGCCCACCATCACGCCGGACCAGATGAAGTCGACCCGGCGGGCCTCCGCCTCATCCAGCGCCGAGGGGTCGCCGGGCGGGGGCACGGGCTCCGGGTGCACGACATGCAGCACCGGGGACACCTCCGGGGTCGCGATGGGCTGGGGGGCCCCCTTCACCGCGCGCTCACTGCCTCTCTTGCGACGTCCGATGACCGCCTCCTGTCCCCGCCCATCCTACGGCGTCTTGGGCCCTTGATTGCGGTCCTTGAGCGCACCCGGGGCGTCGCCTGCCACCTCGCGGTGCAGGGCGCCGGCCCTGGCACGGCCTCCTCAGGGCGAAACGCCGCCGCTTTCGGGCGCCAGGGGCCGGAGCTTCACCTTCAACGTCACCCGCGCCCCACTGGGCTGGTAGTAGGTCGTGTAGGGATAGAACCCGCGCTTCTTCACGTCCACCTGGTGGAAGCCCGAGTCCCCCAACCGCAGGCTCCGGGACACCCCGGCGAAGTCGCTGCACGTCCCCTGCTCCACGCCGTCCATCAGGACCTGCGCGTCCGAGGGCTCGCACCGGAGCACCAGGTCTCCGCGCTTGGCGGCGTTGGACGCCATCAACTGCTCCGCGCGGGCCACCGTCGCGGGCTGCTCCTGCTTCGCCGCGCAGCCGCCCATCAGCATCGCGATCACGGCCGTCATCCGGAAGGAGTTCACGGACATCACTGCGTGACGATGACGACCCGGCCCTCGGCCAGGAAGTGGGTGTTCGCATCGGTGAGCGCGCGGATGCCTTCGGCGCTCAGGACCAGATCAGAGCCCTGGAGCTGCGCGGCCTTCACCACCAGGGGCTTGTCGCCCACGCGCGAGGCCTTCCGGGCCGCGTCCAGGTTGTTGAACCAGGCCGCGACACCCGCCGTGCCGCGCGCCTCTTCCGTGAGCACCGTCGCGCCGTAGAGCGCCTTGCCCGTCGCGTCCACCAACCGGGGCGCGAGCACCGGCTTCGCGCCCAGCCCTCGCGCGTCCACCACGAGCCCCGTGTACTTCGCCGCGCCGTCGGCGTTGAGCACGATGGCCGGATCCCGCGCGGGCGTCAGCGCCGCGCTGAGCACCGCGAGCGGCACCTCCACGTCCATCTCCACGCCACTGTCGGAGAAGTAGCGCGTGGCCACGACCTTGTAGCCGCGGATGGCACCCTCGACGCGGCCCTTCACTTCGTCGCGCGCCAGCTCGTCGCCCACGGTGCGGCCCGCGCTCACCTGGATGCTCCGGGCCTGCTCCAGCAGGTTGCGGAACGCGTCCTGCTTCGCGGCGCGCTCGGCCCCCAGGCGCGCCTGCCCCGGGTTGGCGGCCTTGAGGTCCGGGGCTCCGGCGCCCGTGGCGCGCAGGACCTGGCCCTCCCAGTTGATGCCCGGAGTGCCCACGCCGCGCGCGGGCTCAGCGGCGGGCGTGGCGACCTTCGCGTCCTTGCCCTGGCCCAGCGCCGTCAGCGGCACGACCAGCAACAATCCCCACAGCGAACGCCTCACGGAGCACTCCTCCCGCTGTCGCCGCCGCGAAAAGTCGGCGAGCGCACAGGGAACCTCTCCGGTCATTCAAGGGGGGCGCTTCGCGCGAAGTCAAGGCGACCCGGAGACAGTCGGATCCGCCTGATGAACCTGACGCGGGGTACCGCGAACCGCCGGTGGCACCGCGCAATCGCGGTGACGCACGCGGAGGGTAACGCCTTGTGTCAGTTGCCTTCGGTGTGACGGTCGACGTAGGCGTCGATCATCTTGCGGTGCCGCTCGGTGAGCAGCGTGAAGCGCACGCCGGACTGCTCCTTGCGGCCCAGTTCCTTCCATTCGCGTACGACTTCACCCTCGGCGTAGATGATCTCCTCGGAGCCGGGGAGCTGGAACTGGAGGCCCACGCGGCGCGCGTCGTGCTGGGGCTCGATGAGGCGCGAGAGGCTGACGCCTTCCTGGCTGATGTCCGCGGCCCGGGTCATGTACGGCACGCCGCCCATGTACTTGTTGAGGTAGATGTCCAGGGGCGCCCGATTGGCCTTCCGCTTCTCGCTCATTGGCTCATGACCTCCAGCTGGTGCAACAGGCTGCTGCGGGGGTGCAGCGACCTGAAGGCACAGTACGGTCAGACGTCATGCGCGCAAGAAAACGGCGGCCTTCCCGGGCGCCAGGCAGGCCTGCGTGCACCGTGGTTTTCCGCTCGCTGGATTCTTCGCGTTGGCCTGTGCGCACGGATGCCCCGCGGCGCATCCGCGGCCCTATAGTCGCCCCCATTCTCGTGAAAGGCGGAAGCATGCGCATGCAGTGGAAGGCAGCCCTGGTCCTGATGCTCGGTGCTCCGGGCCTCGCCCTGGCCCAGGCCCCGACGAAGAGCTCCAAGCCGGCCGCCGCGCCCGAGGCCGCCGCGAAGGCCGCCCCTGCCCAGGCGCCCCTGGAGCTCAAGACGGATGATCAGAAGACCATCTATTCGCTCGGCCTCTCGCTGGGCCAGAGCGTGACGGCGCTCGCCCTCACCCCCGAGGAGCTGGAGCTGCTCCAGCGCGGCATCCAGGACGCGGTCGCCGGCACTCCGCCCGCGGTGGATCCGAAGGAGTACGCGCCGAAGCTCCAGACGCTCGCCAAGGCGCGCATGGCCCAGGTCAACGTCGCCACGTTGGATCGCGCGTCCAAGGAGCCCGGCGCCACCCGGCTGCCCTCCGGCGTCATCTACCGCGAGCTCAAGGCCGGCACCGGCAAGTCGCCCCGCGCCACCGACACCGTGAAGGTGCACTACCAGGGCACGCTGGTGGACGGCTCCGAGTTCGACAGCTCCTTCAAGCGCGGCCTGCCGGTGGAGTTCCCGCTCAACGGCGTCATCCCCTGCTGGACCCAGGGCGTGCAGAAGATGAAGGTCGGCGGCAAGGCGAAGCTCACCTGCCCCGGGAGCACCGCGTACGGAGAGCGCCCGCCCACGGGCTCGCGCATCCCGCCCAACGCCGTGCTCACCTTCGAGGTCGAGCTGATTGAAATCCCCGGCAACACCGCCGCCACGCCGTAGTGGCCTTGCGACGGGGACCCGCACGCGGCGGGTCCCCGCGAAGGCGTCACTGCGTGGGCACTTTCACGGACCGGCCGCCGAAGGGCGGGTTGGCCATGATGGCCTGGGCCAGGCGGTCCGCGAAGGCGCGTCCCTCCCGCTGGAAGGACTCCGTCTCCTCCGCGTTCAGGTGCACGCGCACCTCGAACTGCATGATGCCGCCCACCACGACCTCGATGGACAGCGCCCCTTCCCGCCCGCGCAGCACGCGGTACAGGAGGGGGCTCTGGAGGAGCACCTCCTCGTCGCTCACGGAATCTCCGCCACCTGCGTGTCGGCCACCGGCGCGTTGATGACCATCACCTCCGGCGCGCCGCCGGACGTGTAGCCGCCGAACTTGAAGCAGTCGGTGTCCTCCGGCGTCTGGCACTTCCACACGCCCGGATCCGCGTCCACCGGCAGGCGCGTGCAGACCTTCTGCGCGCCCAGGTCCAGCGTCATCATCCGCAGGGGGCCTTCGAAGTTCTTCGCCGGCAGGCCCAGCGCCTGGCCCAGCACCGCCGGGTCATGCTTGCCGTCCGCCGTCTTCGCCTTCTCCACCGCGCCGTGGATGGACGCCGACGGCGCCGCGAACAGGTAGCAGCCCACGTCGTTGCAGCGGCCGAAGTTCTTCGCGCCCGTCTGCACCACGAACTTCTGGTACGCGCTGTCGGTCATCAGCCACGACACCTTGCGGTCCGGGAAGTTCTTGTCCAGGTGCTGATCAATCCCGTAGGGGCTGGCCAGCGTGTCCGCCTCCTTCGAGATGGCCTTCTGCGCGTCGTCACAGAAGTCCACCAGCGACGCGGTCGCGGGGGTCGGCTCGTTCGTGTCCGGCGTCTTCGTGCCGCCCTTCGTCGTTACACAGCCCACCATCGCCGACAGGGAGCCCAGCACCAGCGCACGAGAGATGAAATTCAAGGTCAATCCTCCAGAAGAGATAAATGGGGAATGGCCGAACTATCACAGTGCGGCTTCAGTGGCGCGCAACAAAGCGTCCGCGCTGACGGGGGCGCCGGTGGCGTGGCGCATCCATTCGTCCGGGGTGACGGAGCCTAAGGTGGCCATGCGCTCGAACTCCGCGCCCAGCGGGCCGTGCTGCTTCAGGTGCTCTTCAATCTGGAACGCGATGAGGTGCCCGAGCGGGTAGTCCGGCAGGTACAGCGGGTAGCTGATCATGTGGCTGTAGATGCCCAGCACCGGGCTGTCCTTCCGTCCCAGCACGGGCGCGTAGTAGCGGTCCCACACGTCGCGCGACAGGCCGGCCACCGCGTCGCGCAGCTGCGCGGGCGTGGCGTCCGGGTGTTCGTACATCCAGTGCCACGTGGCCATGTCCACCAGCGCCACGCCGGCGATCTCCCACGCCTGCCAGAAGTCGTTGAGCACCCGCTCGCGCTCGCTGGCCGCGTCCGGCTGGCCCAGGCCCAGCAGCTCCAGGTCACGCGCCTGGAAGACGAAGGCCAGCGCCTCCGTGAAGGCGTTGTTGGGGACGCCGGACAGGAGCGTGTGGTCCACCTGGTACAGGCTGAAGACCTGCTCCACGTTGTGCCCCAGCTCGTGCACCGCGATGTTGTAGCCCTTGTAGTCCATGCCCCCCTTCTCCACGCGCGTGCGCAGTCGGGGGAAGTCGCCTCGGCGCAGCGCCTGCTGGGCATGGCCCGCGCCTCGGGACGCGTCCACGCGGATGTATGACGCGAGCACGTCCGCCTTCTCCCGCGTGAAGCCCAGGCCCTGGAGGATGCGCGGGATGTCCCGCGCGAAGGCGTCCGCCGTGGGGTAGCGCTTGCGCGTCAGCGCGTCCAGCTGCGCCTCCGGCACCTTCGAGCCCGGACGGAAGCCCGGGTACCACAGGTCCTGCGGCTCCAGCGGGCGGCCCAGGCGCGTCTCAATCAGCTTCGCCACGCGCGGCACCAGCGGTGACTCCAGCAGCTGGGTGAGCAGCGCGCGCACGCGCTCCTCCGGCAGGCCCCGGTCCAGTTCAAAGGCGCGAGCGATGCGCGTGGGCGCCACCGGCGAGTACGGATCCACCTTCCGAGATGCATTGAACGTGGCGAGCAGTCGCGCGTAGCGCACGTCCGGTTCCGGCGCGGCGTCCGCCTTCACGGCGCGCTGGGGCGCGTTCTCCTCCACCGACTCCGGCGGAGCCGCCGAGACCTTGTTGGTGAACGGGTCCCAGTCCACGCGCGGGTTGTCGATGACGGCGGCGGGGATGGTCTGCGTGACGATGCGCTCCATCACCTGGACGATCATCCGCTGCTTCGCCAGGCCCTGCGGATCCGTGTAGTCCGCCTTCAGCTCGTCGCGCAGGTTCCAGTGGCTGATGAGACGAAGCCCCTGGGGGAAGAGGCGCTGGCCCTTCGCGTCCACCAGGTGGTGCATCCAGACGTTGTACTCGGCGATGTAGAGGTTCGCGTCCGCGATGGCCTGCGACACCTTCTGCTCCACCGCCGCGGGCACGCGCCGGTTGAAGCGCGACGCGAGCTTCGCCTCCGCCCACTGGCGCCGCGTCCACGACGGGCCCTCCTTCACGCGCTCGGTCAGCGTGGTGAGCGGGAAGTTGAGCAGCGCGACGAAGCCCGGCTTCGCCTGGAACAGGTCCGACGTGACGTTGGAGGAAGGGTCATACGCCGCGAGCAGCGGCTCCACCGGCAACAGCGGCCCCAGGTCCAGGTCCGTGAACCACTGGAGCTCGCGGCCCAGCTCGTTCATGTGGCCGTCGAACTGTTCGAACAACCCTTCGAAGCGCGTGAACGTCGCGTCCAACTGGGGGCCCGTGGGCAGGAACTGCTCGCGCGCGAAGGCCGCCAGGTCCCCGTCCTCCGGGCGCCACAGCGCGGCCACCTGATCCACGCCCCGCTCGATGCGGGCGCGCTGCGCCTCGCCGTGCTGCTTGACCAGCTCCTGCTTGAGCGCGGCCAGCGACGCCCTCGACACGGGCGCCGACGCGGTGGTGGTGGCCGGCGGCGCGGGGGCCGTGGAGGTGGAGGACGTGGCGCACCCGAGGGCGGCGACGAGGGGGAGGATGCGCAGGCGGAACGTGGAGGCGGACATGCGGGCTCCGGAAAATACAGAAGGCCCGACCCGGTGAGAGTCGGACCTTCTTGGGTGAATCAGGAAACGGTCAGGCTCAGGCGGCGGCGCGGACGTTCTGCGCCTGCAGGCCCTTGGGGCCCTTGGTGACTTCGAACTCCACCTTCTGGCCCTCGGCCAGGGTGCGGAAGCCGTCCATGTTGATGGCGGTGTGGTGGCAGAACACGTCCTCGCCCCCGCCGTCCTGCGTGATGAAGCCGAAGCCCTTCGCGTCGTTGAACCACTTCACGGTACCAGTCGCCATTTGCTGTTCTTCTTTCATCGCGGACAGGAAGAGTCGCCGTCCGGTCCTACAGAGTTCGACCCTACAAGACGGGCGCTAGCCTAAGCGCCCGTCCCAGGCGAAGTCCACTCCCTGGAAACATCACCAGGTAAACGTCACCACCCGCACTTCTGGCCCTTGTTCTGCTCCTGGAGCCAACGACGCAGCGGGGCGAAGTACTCCAGCATCGGCGTGGCATCCATCTGGCGGGTGCCCGTCATGGCGGACAACGCATCCGGCCACGGCTTGCTCGCGCCCAGCTCCAGCATGGCCTGCAGGCGCGCGCCCGCGGCCTTGTTGCCGTAGATGGAGCACTCGTTGAGGGGGCCCGTGATGCCGGCGGCCTCACACAGCGCCTTGTGGAACTGGAACTGGAGGATCCGCGCGAGGAAGTAGCGCGTGTACGGCACGTTGGCGGGCACGTGGTACTTGGCGCCGGCGTCGAAGTCCTGCTCCGTGCGGGCCACCGGCGCGGCGATGCCCTGGTACTTCGTGCGCATCGCCCACCAGCTCTTGTTGTAGTCCGCCGGCTTCACCTTCCCGCTGAACACGTCCCAGCGCCACTGATCCACCAGCAGGCCGAAGGGCAGGAAGGCCACCTTCTCCAGCGCGTCCTTCAGCTGGAGGTTGATGACGTTCTTGTCGTTCTTCTCCACCGCGTTGAGCAGGCCCGCCTGCTGGAGGTAGGCCGGGGTGATGGAGAGCGTGAGCGCGTCGCCAATGGCCTCGTGGAAGCCGTCGTTGGCGCCGGCCTGAAAGAGGACGGGGAGCTTGTAGTAGTACGTGTAGTAGTAGTCGTGGCCCAGCTCGTGGTGGATGGTGACCAGGTCCTCCTCGGTGGGCTTGATGCACATCTTGATGCGCAGGTCGTTGTCGTACGTCACGTCCCAGGCGGACGCGTGGCAGACGACGTCGCGGTCCTTCGGCTTGGTGAACTGCGAGCGCTCCCAGAAGGTCTGCGGCAGCGGCTTGAGGCCCAGCGAGGTGAAGAACTTCTCACCCAGCTTGACCATCTTCTCCGCGTCGTAGCCCTGCTTCACCAGGGCGCTGTCCACGTCCAGGCTGGCCTGACCGGGGAACGGCTCCACCAGCGGGTAGATGTTGTTCCACTCCTGCGCCCACATGTTGCCCAGCAGGTGCGCGGGGATGGGCTTGCCGGCGGGCACCGCGGCCTCGCCGTACTGCTTCGCGAGCCGGCCGCGCACGTAGCAGTGCAGCTCGTCGTACATGGGCTTGACCTGGCCCCAGAGCCGCTGCGCCTCCTTCTCGAACTCCGCCGGGGTCATGTCGTAGGACGACCGCCACAGCGTGCCCAGGTCGTTGAACCCGATGTCCTTCGCGCCCGCGTTGGAGAGGTTCACCAGCTGCGTGTAGAGCGGGCGCATGGGGCGGCTGATGGCGTGCCAGCCGGTCCACGCGTCCAGCAGCGCGTCCGCGTTGCGGCTCTCCGCCATGACGTCGGACAGCTCCTCCAGGTCACGGCACTTCCCCTTGCCGTCCTTGCCGCAATACTTGCCCTTGCCGTAGAGGCCCTCCAGCTTCGCGGCGGTGGAGGCCAGCTCCGAGCGCTGCGTGGCGTTGGCCGGGGCGGGCAGCGTCTGGGACACGCGCAGCAGGTGCAGCATGCGCGCGGTGTCCGCGTCCAGCTTCAGCCCGTCGAAGCGGCGTGAGTCCTTGATGGCGTTGTTGACGTAGGCCATCACCTCTTCGTTGACGGAGGCGGCGTTCCGCTCCGTGTCGTCGGTGATGTACGTGCTCTTGATCCACTCGGCGGTGGCCTGCCGGGTCCAGAGCTGCTTCAGGTCCGCGTTGAGCTTCTCGGCGAACTGCTTCGCCTCCGCGGGCGTGGCCTTCGCGGCCGGAGCGGGCGTGGCCTTCGCGACCGGAGCGGGCGTCGTCTGCGCGCTGGCGGCGGGCGCCGCGAGCGACAGGGCGGCCAGGGCCGCGCGCATCAAGGACTGGGGAGTGCGGGTCATGGGCGCGGACACTATGGGAAGTGCCCTGCCCTCGCACCCGCGAAGTCAGGCCGTCCGCGAGCGCTGACATCGCGGGTGGATGCCGCGCCCGGTCATCACGTACGCGCCGCATGACTGGACCCGGGGGGGCCGTCCGGAGGGCAACCAGCCACGACGGGCGCGCCCTGCCGTGCCGCTACAGGCAGTGACAGCTTTGATTCATGCTTCTGGGACACACAAAGGACGCGCACTGGCCGGCGCCAGAGGCTGCGATGGACCAGGCGCGCGAGTTCCTGGAAGCGTGCCGGGACAAGCATGTGCTCGTCGTTCCACACACGGACGTGGACGGGCTCACCTCCGGAGTGCTGATGCTCCGCGCGCTTCAGTCCCTGGGGGCCCGGCCGACAGCGCGCCTGCCGGGCAAGGGAGAGGACGTCCACCACCCGGGCTTCCTGGAGCGACTGGGAGCCTCCTCCACGGAGGCGCTGGTGGTGCTGGACATGGGCAGCCGCGCGGAGCCGCTCTTGCCCGGGGTGCCCACGCTGGTGGTGGATCATCACGCGTCGGAGGCATTCCCACCCGGCGCGAAGGTGCTCACCGCCTACGGCCATGCGCCCGTGGCGAACACGAGCCTGCTCACGTACGTGCTCACGTCGTCGTTCGTCGTGCCCGGCCCGCTGGAGTGGCTGGCGGTGCTGGGGACAGTGGCGGACCTGGGCGTGGACGCGCCGATGCCGTTCCTCAAGGACGCGCTGCGGCGGGCGAAGCGTTCGTCCATCACAGAGGCGGTGGCGCTGCTCAACGCTGCCCGTCGTTCCAGCCGGCTCGCGGCGCCACTGGCGATGCAGGTGCTCTTGCGCGCGGGCAACGCGACGGACATCGCGGAGGGACGCGTGCCCGGCGTGGACGCGCTGCGCGACTGTCGCCTGGAGGTGCAACGCGAGGTTGCCCGGTGCGCGAAGACGCCGCCGCGCTTCGCGGGCAACCTGGCGCTCCTGTTGTTCAGCTCCGAGGCGCAGGTGCACCCGCTGGTGGCCATGCGCTGGGTACATCTGTTGCCGGACCACATCGTCGTCGCCGCCAACACGGGCTACCTGCCCGGCCGCGTGAACTTCGTGCTGCGAAGCCGCGCGCCGGTGGACCTGCTCGCGCTGCTGCGGGACCTGGACCTTCCGCCGATGGGAAGCTCGTTCGCGCACGGCCATTCGCGGGCCACGGGCGGCAGCATGCCACCCGCGGACTTCCTGCGCCTGATGGATGCATTGGGCTTCCGGGGGCTGAGCGACCGGGACGTGGAGCGGCGTGGCGTGGCGCCGGGGTGAGGCGCTCAGGGCCGTTGCGATATGACGGCGTGAATGCCTCGCGCCCTCTCCGCCCTCCTCTTCTCGCTGTGCCTCGCCTGCGGTTCAACGAACGATGATCCACCCAACCCCGGTGGCGAAGCCTGCGAGCAGTATTCGTTCCCGCTGTCGGACACGTCGTCGGCCAGTCACGTGAGTTCGTGCAGCAGCACCGCGTGTGGCAACGGTGAGAACCCGCCCAACTCCGGCCTGCACTGCCCCACGTGGCTGTCGTGCCGCAGCTTCGACACGGAGCAGCCGCGCTGTTCGTGGATCCACAACCTGGAGCACGGCCACGCGGTGTTCCTCTACAACTGCCCGGAAGGCTGCCCCGACGAGGTCGCGAAGCTGGAGGCCGCGCAGGCACAGGCCGCGGTGGGCAGCAACGGCGTGCGCCGCGCGCTCGTCGCTCCGGACTCACAACTGCCCAAGCGCTTCGCCGCGCTGCTGTGGCGCCGCACGTACCTGATGGACTCCGTGGATCCAGACGCTCTCATGTGTCTACTGGCGCTCCAGGACGTGGACGCCAATGAACCCGGACTGGTCTGCCCTCCGTGAAATGACAGTGATCACGGAATAAATGGCAGACACGAGTGAGAGCACCGCGTCAGGGTGTCACGTGTCGCCAATTTTTTGCGTGCACTGCCTCAGGGTCTCTTAATCCGAGACACGCGCCGCCCCTGTTTGACCCGCCTGCGTTCCCCCGGGCGGTCCTGAGTTCACCACCCCCTTTGTCGGGGGTGGCGCGTCGACATGACCGACACCGTCGACGCCCCCGTCTCCCCACGGGGTCTGGCTCCACGGAACATCGCTGGGGCCTTCGAGGCCCAGGCCGTGCTCCGTCCCCAGGCCATCGCCGTCCGCTGTGACGGACAGCAGCTCACGTACGCGGAGCTGGATGCGCGAGCAAACCGGCTCGCGGGATGGTTGAAGGCACGGGGCGTGGGCCGCGAACGGCCACAGGTGGGCGTATGCCTGCCGCGCTCAGTGGACCTCATCGTCACGCTGGTCGGCATCCTCAAGGCCGGCGGAGCGTACGTCCCACTGGATCCGGAGTACCCCTCGGAGCGGCTGGCCTTCATGGCCACGGACTCGCGCGTGCGGATCATCGTCACGCATTCCGGGCTGGAGTCGCACCTGCCGTCGGGGGACTGGCACACGCTCCGGCTGGACACGGACGCGGATGCGTTGGCGGGCTTCAGCGACGGGCCCGTCGCGCGCGACGTCGTGGAGGACGACCTGGCCTATGTCGTCTTCACGTCCGGATCCACGGGCCGTCCCAAGGGCGTGTGCGTGCCCCACCGGGGCGTGCTGCGGCTGGTGCTGGATGCGGACTACGTCCACCTGGGCGCGGATGAAGTGCTGTTGCAACTGGCACCGGTGGCCTTCGACGCGTCCACGTTCGAGCTCTGGGGTCCGCTGCTCAACGGCGGCCGTGTGGCGGTGTTCTCGCGTGGAGCCTCCGCGCTGGACGAGCTGGGAGACTTCCTGCGCGAAGAGAGCGTGACGACGGCGTTCCTCACCACCGGCCTGTTCAACACGCTGGTGGACCGGGGCCTGCCGGGCACGGAGACACTGCGTCAGCTCTACACGGGGGGTGAGGTGATGTCGCTGCCCCATGCGCGCCGGGCGCTGGAGGCACTGCCGCGCACGCGCATCTTCAACTGCTACGGCCCCACGGAGAACACGACGTTCACGAGCTGCCAGCTCCTGTGCGCGCCGCTCGGCTCTGAGCCCGCGCCCATTGGCCATGCCATCTCCGGCACGCGGATGTACGTGCTGGACCCGGAGGGCCGTGAGCTGCCCACGGGCTCCGTGGGTGAGCTGTACACGGGAGGCAGCGGCGTCGCGTGGGGCTATTGGGAGCGTCCGGAGCTCACCGCCGAACGGTTCCTGCCGGATCCCTTCAGCACCGAACCGGGCGCGCGCATGTATCGCTCGGGGGATCTCGCTCGGCGGCTCGAGGACGGCGCCGTGGACTTCGTGGGACGCGTGGACCACCAGGTCAAGGTGCGCGGCTTCCGCATCGAGCCGGGTGAGGTTGAAGCGGCGCTGCGCCTGCAGTCCTCCGTGCAGGAGGCCGTGGTGATGGTGCGCGAAGACGTGCCGGGCGACCGGCGGCTCGTGGCGTACGTGACGGCATCTGAGCCCCTGACGGCGCCGATGCTGCGGGCGCACCTGAAGGACCATCTGCCCGCGCACATGCTGCCTTCGGCCATCGTCGTCCTGGACGCGATGCCTCTCACCACCAACGGCAAGGTGGAGCGCAAGGCACTGCCGGATCCGCGCGACTGCCCTGGAGCCGAGGAGGACTTCGTCGCGCCGGAGACCGCGCTGGAACAGACCGTTGCTCGGGTCTGGGCGGACGTGCTGCGCATGGACGCGGTCGGCGCCACGGCGGACTTCTTCGAACTGGGTGGCCAATCCCTCCTGGCCACGCAGGCCATCGGCCGGCTGTGCGATGTGCTCCAGCGTCCCGTGCCGCTGCGTTTGCTGTTCGCGAACCCCATCCTGCGGGACTTCGCCGCCGCGCTGGAAGAAGCCGCGCCGACGGTCAACCGTGCCGAGCCCCCCATCCCTCCGTGCACGGATGCCGCGCGGGAACAGCTGTCGTTCGCGCAGCAGCGGCTGTGGTTCCTGGACCAGTGGATGCCGGGCTCCGCGCTGTATTCGCTGCCGTTCGCGTTCCGGCTGGACGGGCCGCTGGACACGGCCGCGTTGGAGCAGGCGATACAGGCCGTGGTGGACCGGCATGAAGCCCTGCGCACCACCTTCCCTGGCGAAGGCGCCGCCCTCCAGCACGTCGCCGCGCACCTGCCCGTAACGTTGGAGCGAGCGCAGACCGGTTCGGAGGAAGAGACGCTCGCGTGCATGCAGCGTGAAGCGGAGCGGCCTTTCGACCTGGCCCGGGGACCGCTGTTCCGGGCGCTGCTCATCCGTGAAGCGGAGCGGCGGCACGTGCTGGTGCTCAACCTGCACCACATCGTCTCCGACGGCTGGTCCTTCGGCGTGCTGTATCAGGAGCTGTCCGCGGCGTACCGCGCTCGGGACCTGGAGCCCCTGTCCCTCCAGTATCCCGACTACGCGGCGTGGCAGCGCCAATGGCTCCAGGGCGATGTGCTCCAGCGGGAGCTGGGCTTCTGGGAGCGGCAGCTCGCGGACGTGCCCCATGTGCTGGAGCTGCCCACCGACCGGCCGCGTCCCGCGGTGCAGGGGTTCGCGGGCGACATCCATCGCTTCACGGTACCGGCCCGGCTGCACCGGGAACTGGAGGCACTGGCCCGCCGTGAAGGAGCCACGTTGTTCATGGCCCTGCTCACCGGGTTCCAGGTGCTGCTGTCGCGCTACAGCGGGCAGCGGGACTTCGTGGTGGGCACGCCCATCGCGAACCGCACGCGGAAGGAGCTGGAGGGGCTCATCGGCTTCTTCGTCAATACGCTGCCCATCCGTGCCCGCTTCGAGGGTGAGCCTTCGTTCCTCCAGGTCCTCGCGCAGGTGCGGGACCGCGCGCTGGGTGCCTATGCCCATCAACAGCTGCCGTTCGAGAAGCTGGTCGAAGCGCTCCAGGTCGAACGCGAGGCGAGCCGGACGCCCCTCATCCAGGTGCTGTTCGCGCTCCAGAACGCGCCCACGTCGCGGCTCGAATTCCCGGACGTCACCGTCACCCCGCTGACGCTGGACACGCGCACGTCCAAGTTCGACCTGTTCCTTGCCCTGGAGGAATCCGGCGACGGGCTCGTGGGCACGATCGAGTACGCCACTGCGCTGTTCGATGCGGCCACCATCGAGCGCCTGACGGAGCACTACCTCCAGGTGCTGCGTTGCTTCGTCGAAGCGCCGGACCGTGGGACCGGGGACGCCGTCTTCATGTCGGAGCTGGAGCAGCGGCGGGCGCTCCAGGACTGGAACGCGTCGGCGCGTCCCTACCCTTCGGAGCTGTCCATCGTGGACGCCTTCGCGCTCCAGGTCGCGCGGCGGCCCGACGCTGTCGCCGTAAGCCATGGGGCCGTGACGCTCACGTACGCGGAGCTGGATGCGCGCGCGGAGCAGTTGGCCCGGCGGCTGCGGACACTCGGGGTGGGACGGCGTACGCCGCAGGTGGGCGTGTGCCTGCCTCGCTCCCTCGACCTCATCGTGTCGCTCGTGGCCATCCTCAAGGCGGGCGGCGCCTACGTCCCGCTGGATCCGGAGCATCCTTCCGAGCGGCTCGCTTTCATGGCCACGGATGCGCGGCTCGTCGCCATCGTCACGCACGAGGCGCTGGCGTCCGGGTTGCCCTCGGGTTCGTGGACGCCCGTGTGCATGGATGTGCCGTGGGATGCCGTGGAAGCACCGGCGGCCGAGTTCGTGATGCCGGTGGATCTGGCGCACATCATCTACACGTCCGGATCCACGGGCCGACCCAAGGGCGTGTGCATCCCGCATCAGGGCGTGGTGCGGCTGGTGCTCAACCCGGACTACGTGCGGGTGGGGCCCGGCGACCGGATGGCGCAGTCCACGACCATCGCGTTCGACCTGTCCACGCTGGAAGTCTGGGGCGCGCTGCTCAACGGTGCCACGCTGGTCCTGTTTGCCCGAGACGAGATCATCGACCCGGACGTCCTGGCGCGCAGGCTCCAGGAGGAACGCGTCACGCACATGGTGCTGGCCACGGCGTTGTTCAACCACGTAGCCCGCTCGCGACCCGACGCCTTCAGCCACCTGTCCTGGATGATATTCGGCGGCGAGGCGGCGGACGTCGCCAGCGTCAACGCGGTGCTCTCACACGGCGGACCCACGGCGTTGCTCAACGGGTACGGCCCCACGGAGAACACGTCCTTCAGCACGTGGCACCGCGTGCCGCATACGGGCGTCGAATCCGTGCCCATCGGTGGGCCGCTCGCCAACAGCACTGCGTATGTGCTCGATGCCCGGCTCCAGCTGGTTCCTCCCGGTGTCGTAGGCGAGTTGTTCGTGGGCGGCGACGGACTGGCGCTCGGGTACTGGGCGAGGTCCGACCTCACCGCGGAGAAGTTCATCCCCCATCCGTTCAGTGACACGCCCGGTGCGCGGCTCTACCGCACCGGAGACCTGGTCCGTCAGCGGGTGGATGGCGTCCTGGAGTATGTGGGCCGCCGCGACCACCAGGTGAAGCTGCGCGGCTTCCGCATCGAATTGGGCGAAGTGGAGGCGGCCCTGCGACAGCACCCCGCAGCGCGAGAGGTGCTCGTGCTGCTGCGCGAGGACACGCCGGGCGACCGCCGGCTCGTGGCCTACGTCGCGGCCACGGACGTCACGGACGCGGTGCTCCGTGAGTTCCTCCAGGCACGGCTCCCGGGCCACATGGTGCCTGGTGCGTTCGTGGTGATGGAGTCGTTGCCCCTCACGCCCAACGGGAAGATCGACCGGCGCGCGCTGCCTGTCCCCGGAGCTTCAGCGACCGAGGGCTTCATCGCGCCCCGGACCCCGCTCGAAGCACGGATCGCCAGCATCTGGGCCGCCGTGCTGGGCGGGCGCGAAGTGGGAGCGAACTCGCACTTCTTCGACCTGGGCGGGCACTCGCTGCTGGCCACGCAGGTGGTGTCCCGTGTGCGGGAGGCGCTGGGCGTGCCGCTCTCCGTGCGCGCGCTCTTTGAATCCCCGCGTCTGGAGGCGTTCGTCCGGATCGTGGAAGGCCTGCTCGCGCAAGGACACCGGGAGGACTCGCGCATCCCCGTGGCGCCTCGCGGATCCGAACCGCTTCCGCTGTCCTTCGCGCAGGAGCGGCTCTGGTTCCTGGGGCAGCTGCACGATGTGCCCGGCGTCTACAACATGCCCATGGCCCTGCGCCTGGACGGCCCATTGGACGTCGAGGTGCTGCGCGCCAGCCTGGAAGCGCTCGTGCTGAGACACGAGTCCCTTCGCACTACGTTCCCGGAAGGCGACCGCCCCACGCAACACATCGCCGAGGTGCCGGTCCTGACGCTGGAGGTCCAGCGGCTCGACGCGCCGGGACCGGAGGACTCGCGGGTCCAGGCTCGTCTGCGGCAGGAGGCGGACCAGACCTTCGACCTCGCGCGGGGACCTCTGTTCCGGGTGCTCCTGCTCCAGCTCGAAGGCACGTGCTCGGTGCTGGTGCTCAACCTGCATCACATCGTGTCCGATGGCTGGTCGTTGGGCGTGCTCTACCGCGAGCTGTCCGACGAGTACCGCGCGCGTCTCCAGGGCCAGTCGCCACGACGGTCACCGCTGCCCGTGCAGTACGCGGACTACGCGGCATGGCAGCGCCAGTGGCTCCAGGGTGACGTGCTCCAGGAGCAGCTCGATTTCTGGAAGCAGCAGCTCGCGGACGCGCCGCATGTCCTGGAGCTGTCCGTGGACCGTCCGCGCCCCGCGGTGCAGCGCTTCGACGGCGCCTCATTCCGTTTCACGCTGCCCTCCACTCTTCGTCAGTCGCTGGAGGCCCTGGCCCGCGAGGAAGGGGCCACGCTGTACATGACGCTGCTGGCGGGCTTCCAGGTGCTGCTGTCGCGCTACAGCGGACAGCGGGACTTCATCGTCGGCACCCCCATCGCCAACCGCACGCGGGAGGAGCTGGAAGGCCTCATCGGCTTCTTCGTCAACACGCTGCCGCTGCGGGCCCACCTGCGCGACGGCGCGTCGTTCCGTGAAGTGCTGGGTCAGGTGCGGGCTCGGGCCCTGGGGGCGTACGCGCATCAGGAACTGCCGTTTGAAAAGCTCGTCGAGGAACTGCACGTCGAACGCTCCTTGAGCCACGGGCCGCTGGTGCAGGTGATGTTCGCCCTGCAGAACGCCCCTGGCACGTTGCCCCAGCTCCCGGGCCTCCAGGTCCAGGCGTTGGAGCTGTCGCTTCAGACGTCCAAGTTCGACCTCAGCCTGATGCTGGAGGAGACGGCGACCGGCTCTCGGGCGTCCTCGAATACGCGAGCGCGCTGTTCGAGCCCCGCACCATCGAGCGGATGGCCGGGCACTTCCACCGCCTGCTCGAAGGGGTACTGCATCAGCCCGATGCGGCGATCCATGCCCTGCCCTGGCTGTCCGAAGGCGAGCGGCAGCAGGTCCTTGTCACCTGGAACGACACCGCGCGGCCCTACCCGCGCGACGCCTCTCTCGTGCGTGCATTCCACGCGCAGGTGGCCGCGCGCCCGGATGCCATCGCCGTGCGTCACGGTTCGGCTGCGCTCACGTACGCGGAGCTGGACGCTCGCGCCAATCAGATCGCGTGGGCGCTCAAGGCACAAGGCGTCGGACGGGATGCACCGCGTGTGGGCGTATGCCTGCCGCGCTCCATCGACCTCGTCGTGTCGCTGGTCGCCATCCTCAAGGCGGGGGGGGCCTACGTGCCGCTGGACCCCGACTACCCGGCGGACCGCCTGGCCTTCATGGCCACGGATGCGCGGCTCGTCGCGGTCGTCACCGAATCAGCGCTCGCGGGTCAGGTCCCCGAAGGGCCGTGGACGGTCCTGCGGCTGGATGCGCTCCCAGCGGGGATGGAACGCCATGCGCCTCCAGATGTCTGCACGGGGGATGACCTGGCGCACGTCATCTACACGTCCGGCTCCACGGGACGGCCCAAGGGCGTATGCATTCCGCACCGGGGCGTCGCCCGTCTCGTCCTCGATCCGGACTTCATCCAGCTGCGTCCCGAGGATCGCGTGGCCCAGACGTCCACGGTCGCCTTCGATGCCTCGACGTTCGAGCTATGGAGCGCACTGCTCAACGGCGCGACGCTGGTCCTCCTGTCGAAGGAAGAGGTCATCGAGCCCACCGTGCTCGCAAGGCGGGTCCACGAAGAAGGCATCACGGTCCTGTTCCTGACCACGGCGCTGCTCCATCACGTCGCGCGCACCGACCCGTCGCTGCTGAAGGGCCTTCGGTGGCTCCTCTTCGGTGGCGAGGCCGCGGACCCGGCCTGCATCCGCGCCATCCTCTCCGACAGCGCGCCGGAGCACATCGTTCACGCCTACGGCCCCACGGAGAACTCCGCGTACAGCACGTGGTTCTCTCCGACACACGTCGAACCCGATGCGGTGACGGTGCCCATCGGCCGCCCGGTCTCCAACAGCACGGCCTACGTGTTGGACGCGCACCTGCATCCGGTGGCGCCGGGCATCGTCGGTGAGCTGTTCGTCGGCGGTGACGGCCTCGCGTGGGGCTACTGGGAGCGGCCCGACCTCACCGCCACCGCCTTCATCCCCCACCCCTTCGCCTCCACGCCGGGTGCCCGGCTCTACCGCACCGGCGACCTCGTCCGTCAGCGCTACGACGGTGCCTTCGACTTCGTGGGACGCCGCGACCACCAGGTCAAGGTGCGCGGCTTCCGCATAGAGCCCGGAGAGATCGAAGCCGTCCTGCGCCAGCACCCTGCCGTGCGCGAAGCGCTGGTGCTCGTGCGTGAGGACTCGCCCGGTGACAAGCGATTGGTCTCCTACGTCACCTTCCGCGACGCGGTGACGGCCAGCGACCTGCGTTCTCACGTCCAGGCTTCGCTTCCCAATCACATGGTCCCCTCCGCGTTCGTGCTGCTGGACGCGCTGCCCATGACGCCCAATGGGAAGGTGGACCGCCGTGCGCTGCCAGAGCCAGACAACGAGGCGCCGGCAACGGAAGGCACACGGGCCCTGACTGCCCTGGAACAGACGTTGAGCGCCATCTGGTGCGCGGTGCTCCAGCGCGCTCACGTCCCCGTCGATGCGAACTTCTTCGACCTGGGTGGGCATTCGCTGCTGGCCACGCAGATCGTCTCCCGGACCTCACAGGCGCTGGGCATTCCTGTCCCTGTGCGGACCCTCTTCGAGTTCCCGACCATCGAAGGCATGGCACGCGCGTTGGAAGGCCGCACGCAGGACCCGTCCCTGTCCGGCCCCGCGCTCCGGACCTGGCAGCGCGAGGGACCGCCGCCCCTGTCGTTCGCGCAGGAGCGGCTCTGGTTCCTCAACCAGTTCCACTCGGACCGGGCCGCGTACAACATGCCCATGGTGCTGCGGCTGGAAGGCACGCTGAACGTGGACGCGATGGAGCATGCGCTCCAGGCATTGGTGGACCGGCACGAATCCCTGCGCACGGTGTTCCCGGGGGAAGGAGTCCCCGTGCAGCGCATACTCCCCCGGATGCCCGTGTCCCTTCGCCGGGTCGAAGCATCCTCCAGGACCGAGGCGGAAGCCCTGCTGCGCGAGGACGCGGAGACACCCTTCGACCTCGCGGAGGGCCCGCTGTTCCGCGCCCTCCTGGTACGCGAGGGCGCTGGACACCATGTGCTGCTGCTCAACCTGCATCACATCGTGTCCGACGGCTGGTCGATGGGCGTGCTCTACCGCGAGCTGTCCGCCGGATATCAGGCGCATCACGCAGGCCGGGCCTCGGACCTGGCGGCCCTGCCCGTGCAGTACGCGGACTACGCGGCGTGGCAGCGCCATTGGCTCCAGGGTGAGGTGCTCCAGCGGCAGCTCGACTTCTGGAAGCAGCACTTGGCGGACGCGCCGCACGTCCTGGAGCTGCCCACCGACCATCCTCGTCCGACCGTGCAGCAGTTCGCGGGCTCCACCCACGAGTTCACCCTCCCCCGCACCGTGCTCGACGCACTGACGGGCCTGGGCCGCCAGGAAGGAGCCACGCTGTTCATGACGTTGATGGCGGGCTTCCAGTTGCTGCTGTCGCGCTACAGCGGGCAGCGGGACTTCATCGTCGGCACGCCCATCGCCAACCGCACCCGCGAGGAGGTGGAAGGCCTCATCGGCTTCTTCGTCAACACGCTGCCGCTGCGGGCCCACCTGCGCGACGGTGCGTCGTTCCGTGAAGTGCTGCGGCAGGTGCGGGACCGGGCGCTGGGCGCGTACGCGCATCAGGAACTGCCGTTTGAAAAGCTCGTCGAGGAACTGCACGTCGAACGCGCCCTGAGCCACGGGCCGCTGGTGCAGGTGATGTTCACCTTGCAGAACGCGCCCGGGACACCGCCCCAGCTTCCGGGTCTCCAGGTCCAGGCGCTGGAGTTCCAGACCCCGACCTCCAAGTTCGACCTCACCCTGGCCCTGACCGAAACTCAGGAAGGAATCAGCGGCACGCTCGAGTACGCGACCTCGCTGTTCGAGCCCCGCGCCCTCGAACGGATGGCGGACCACTTCCGTCGCATCCTCGAAGGCGCGCTGCACCAGCCCGATGCCGCCATCCATGACCTGCCCTGGCTGTCCGAAGCAGAGCGCCAGCAGGTCCTCACGGAATGGAACGAGACGAGCCGGCCCTATCCGAGGGACAGCTCCCTGGTGCAGGCCTTCGAAGCCCAGGTGGCCACGCGCCCGGAGGCCATCGCCGTGCGGCATGGCGCCCAATCGCTCACCTACGCGGAGCTGGACGCCCGCGCCAATCAGCTCGCGTGGACGCTCAAGGCGCAGGGCATCGGGCCGGATGCGCCCCGCGTGGGCGTGTGCCTGCCGCGCTCCATCGACCTCATCGTGGCGCTCGTCGCCGTGCTCAAGGCGGGTGGCGCCTACGTGCCGTTGGATCCGGACTACCCGGTGGATCGACTGGCCCTCATGATCTCCGATGCGAAGGTGCATCGGATCATCACGGGCACGACATCCTCGATCCGGTTCACTTCAGACAGCGTGGGACCCATCCGCATCGATGCGTTGGAGGCCCCCGCGCAGTCCGGCTCGCCCTACGATGCGACGCGCTTCCATCCCCTGGAGCCTGCGTACGTCATCTACACATCCGGTTCCACGGGCCGGCCCAAGGGCGTCTGCGTTCCGCATCAGGCCGTGATGCGGCTGGTGATGGATCCGGACTACATCCCCTTCGGTCCAGGCGACCGCGTGGCCCAGGCCGCGACGGTGTCCTTCGACGCCTCGACCTTCGAGGTGTGGGGTGCGCTGCTCAACGGCGCGACGCTCGTCCTGTTCTCGAAGGAAGACATCATCGATCCCGCGACGCTGGCCCGGGGCCTGCGGGACGAGCGCATCACCGCCCTGTTCCTCACCACGGCCCTCTTCAACCACGTCGCCCGGATGGAGCCCACGGCCTTCAACGGCCTGTCCACCCTCCTCTTCGGCGGCGAGGCCTCGGACCCGGCTTGCGTGAACCGGCTGCGCGAACACGGTGGGCCTCGCAGGCTGGTGCACGTCTACGGCCCCACGGAGAACACCACGTTCAGCACGTGGCATCTCGTCATGGAGTCCGTCACAGGCACGGTGCCCATTGGCAAGCCCCTCTCCAACAGCACGGCCTACGTGCTGGACGCGCACCTGCACCCGGTGGCACCGGGCATCGTCGGTGAGTTGTTCGTCGGCGGTGACGGCCTGGCCTGGGGCTACTGGGAGCGGCCCGACCTCACGGCCACCGCCTTCGTGCCCCACCCCTTCGCCGCTACTCCAGGAGCCCGGCTCTACCGCACTGGCGACCTCGTCCGTCAGCGCCACGACGGTGCGCTCGACTTCGTGGGACGCCGCGACCACCAGGTCAAGGTGCGCGGCTTCCGCATCGAGCCCGGGGAAATCGAAGCCGTGCTGCGCCAGCACCCGGCCGTGCGCGAAGTGTTGGTGCTCGTGCGCGAGGATTCGCCCGGTGACAAGCGGCTGGTCGCCTACGTCACGTTCCGCGACACGGTGACGGCCAGCGACCTGCGCTCTCACGTCCAGGCTTCGCTCCCCAGCCACATGGTCCCCTCCGCGTTCGTGCTGATGGACGCACTGCCGCTCAACGCGAACGGCAAGGTGGACCGCCGCGCGCTGCCTCGTCCTTCCGACAGCACGGACACGGAGGAGGCCGGCGTGATGCCTCGTACGCCGCTGGAACAACAGATCGCGGACATCTGGGCGGAGGTCCTGGGTCGCACGGTCATCAGCGTCACCGCGAGCTTCTTCGACCTGGGCGGCCACTCGCTGCTCGCGGCGCAGCTCGTGTCCAAGCTGTCGGAACACTTCCCGTTCAAGGTCCCGCTCCAGGTCCTCTTCCAGAGTCCGACGGTCGCGGCGATGGCCCAGTGGATCCAGGCGAAGCTCACGCCGGATGCACCAGTGGCCGAAGCAGGCCCCGCGATCCCGGAAGGCGTCGTGCAGCTCCAGCAGGGACGCTCGGACCTTCCGCCCTTGTGGTGCATGCATCCGGTGGGCGGCACGGTGTTCTGCTACCAGGACCTCGTGCGGGCGCTCGGCCCCGACCGCACCGTCTACGGCTTCCAGGCCCCCGGCGTGAATGGCGAGTGCCCGCCCCTCACGAGCATCGAGGCGCTCGCGTCACATCACCTGAACTTGATGCTCCAGTGGCAGCCCCAGGGGCCCTACTACCTCGTGGGCCTCTCCATGGGCGGCACCATCGTCTATGAGATGGCCCAGCGCATGCTCAAGCTGGGCGTTCCTCCGGAGCTGCTCGTCTTCCTCGACACGCCCGGCCCGGGTCAGATGCCGACGCAGTTCGAGGACGACGCCGCGCTGCTCGCGGCCATGTTCGGAGATGACACACCGACGCTCGCCCAGCGCCTGCGCGCGATGCCTCCGCACGAGCAGATGAAGGAGGTGCTGCGCCAGGCGCGCGAAGGCGCGACCGTGCCGGACTCGTATTCGCTGCGCGACCTGGAGATCTTCCTGGACGTGTGGAAGGCCCACATGCGCGCCCTTTTCAGCTACGCGCCCGTGCCGTACGAGGGCGCGGCCACATACCTGAAGGCCCAGGTCCACGTGCCACCCCATCCGCTGCACCCGGAACAGCCGTGGCAGATGCTCGTGCGGCACGGACTGGAGGTGCTGCCCGTGCCCGGCAATCACCAGACGATGATCGAACCGCCGAACGTCGAGGCCATGGCGCGGCACGTAACCGCATGCCTGCGGCGCATCGAGGACACCGTGCCCCGAAGCTCGGTCGCATAGCAGCCAAACTGGATGTGCCCCTCCATCCACGTTGGGGGGCACATGACGGCCCAGCCTTCCGCTATCTCGTGGTGATGTCGTCCACACGAACCGACGAAGGACGGCGGCTCCGGAGTCCCAGATCCACCAGGATCTGCCCCGCTTCCGTCACGGTCTTCTCCAGCTCCGCCGCGGCTTCCTCGAAGCCGGGCGGGGGCTCATCCACGCCCCGTCCAGATGGGGCGCGGCGAGCTGTTACCCATGGGCTTCCCTGGTGGTCTCCGCATTCCCTGTAGTTGAGTCAGTCCATGCGAAAACTCCTCCTCCTCTGCTTGCCGCTGTTCGCCTGTGTGACGACGAAGTCCGTCCCGGTCCCGGCTTCTGCCGACTCCAGCGCGTTGCATCAGGTGAAGCGGGTGAAGGTGGCCGAGGGGGTCGAGCTCGAGCTGCTCGACTTCGGAGGCCAGGGACCCGCGCTCGTCTTCCTGTCGGGCCTGGGCAACACGGGCCACGTGTTCGACACCTTCGCGCCGGAGTTCACCGCGGCCCATCACGTCTACGCCGTCACCCGCCGGGGGTTTGGCTCGTCGAGCTGGCCCGAGCAGGGCTACGACACCGCCACCCTGGGCGAGGACGTCGTCCGGGTGCTGGAGGGGCTGGGAATCGCGAAGGCGTCATTCGTGGGCCACTCCGCCGCCGGGCCAGAGCTCACCTGGGTGGCAACCCATCACCCGGAGCGCGTGGAGAAGGTGGTCTACCTGGACGTGAGGACCAACGGTGACCTGCTGGCGGAGCTCCTTTCGGTCCTGCCCATTCCTCCTCCGAGCGAGCCCGCTCCCGAGGACGTGGCCTCACGCGCCGCGCTCGCCGCCGCGCTCGCGCGTGACGTCGGAGGAGCGTTCCCCGCGCACGAGATCGACGAGGCGAACGAGTTCGATCCGAAGACCGGGCACTACCTGCGCGCCCGAAAGTGGCCGCACGCGGAGGAGCGGGTGATGAAGGGTTTCTCGCAGGTGGACTTCGCGGCCGTGACGGCGGCCGTGCTCTTCCTCTACGTGGATCAGCCTCGGTCCGGGCGGGCGGAGGACCTCCCAGGCTTCTCCCAAATGGACCGTCCCGTGCAGGAGAAGTTGAGGACCCTGAGCGCCAGGGCGCTCCAGCGGGACGCCGAAATGCTGAGCGTGATGAGCATGCCGAACTGGAAGGGCATCAAGCTCGAGCACGCGCGGCACTACGTCTGGCTCACCAACCATGACGAGGTGCTGCGCGAGATGAAGACCTTCCTCGAGACATTTTGAAAGGGCGGCGAAGGCGCGCTGGATGAGCGCATCTCCTGTTTCCACACTTCGAGCAAGCGAACACGTCCAGCGCTTTCCGTCCTGCGTAGCAGCCTGGCGAGAGTCCAATCGTGGTGTGCGCTCCTTCTTCGGCTCCTCCCTCGTCGCGGCAAAGGACGGGCTCTCTTCCTCCGGCTCCGGCCTCGCCCCTCCTCGCCCCGTCCAGACGGGGCGCGGCGAGCTGTTACCTTCCGCCTTCTGCATTCCCTCGACGCGGAAGATGCCCGGGTGATCCAACATGGGCACGCTAGCGCCGCAGGCGCACGTGCAGGGGGGGACTCTCCCACCTCCGGAGTCCATGTCCGATGTCGAAGGGCGCCCGCCCGGTGGCGTGGAGGGTGAGCGGCCGTCCAGGGGGGATGCGGGCCGGCACCGGAAGGACTGGGGGCGCCTGGGCGTACTAGCGCCTCCATGACCAACACCATTCGACGCGCTTTCGCGGCGCTGCTGACGCTGACGTGTCTCGGGGCGCTGTCCGCCCAGGCCGCCACGGGTGTGCAGGGCCCCGTGCCCCCGGCCTTCCAGAATCGCTTGATGGTGGGCCTCTTCGAGGAGGCCGGCCAGAACTGGATGCGCGACAGCAACGTGCCGTGGGACGCGCGCTACCGCTACTTCACCAAGGGCTGGGCGGACAACTGGGGCTACGGCGCCCGCGACGGCAGCTGGGCGGCCAGCTTCTTCACCGAGTCGAAGGCGCAGGGCTACGTCCCCGTCGTCACCTACTACCAGCTCTTCGGTGAGCCGGGCGGCGGCGAGCAGGAGACCCTCGCGAAGCTGAAGAACGCCTCCACCATGCGCAGCTACTTCGAGGACGTGAAGCTGCTCCTCCAGCGCGCGAAGGCCTTCGGCAGCCCGGTCATCCTCCACGTGGAGCCGGACGCGGTCGGCTTCCTCCAGTTCCAGACGGCCTCCAACCCCAACGCCCCCGCGGCCATCGCCTCCTCGGGGATGCCGGAGCTCGCGGGCCTGCCCAACACCGTCGCCGGGTGGAGCCTGGCGTTCCTCCAGCTGCGCAAGGCCGTGGGCGCGAACAACGTCGTGCTGGGCCTGCACATCTCCGCGTGGGCCAGCGGCAAGGACATCGCGTTCAACTCGCTCACGGATCCGCTCCAGCCGGAGGTGGACAAGGTCGTCAACTTCCTCAAGCCGCTGGGCCTGGGCACCAACGTCACCGGCGCCACCTACGACGTGGTCGTGGGCGATCCGCTGGATCGCGACGCGGACTTCTACCGGCTCACGCAGGGCGCGGATCACACCTGGGACATGAGCGATGCGGCGTCGCTCACGTCGCGCTCGTACAACCGCTACGCGGAGTGGCTGCGCCTCTGGAATCAGACCTCCGGCAAGCGCTGGATGCTGTGGCAGATCCCGCTGGGCAACTCCAACCACCTCAACATCAACAACAGCGGCGGGGCGCGCCAGGGCTACAAGGACAACCGCACCGAGTACTTCTTCGGCACGAGCGGTGACGCGCACCGGCGCAAGTTCGCCAACGTAGGCGTCGTCGCCCTGATGTACGGCGCGGGCGCGGGCGGCCAGAGTTCCTACCAGAACGACCAGGGCACCGACGGCCAGCCGTACCTGAAGCAGCGCGCGGGCACGTTCCTCAACGCGGGCGGACTGAGCCTGCCCGCGGCCGGCACCACGCTTCCGCCCCCGGGCGGCGGCGGATCCACCGATGGAGGCACCGTGGACGCCGGCACCCCGCCGGTCGACGCGGGCACTCCCGACGGCGGCACGCGTCCGGATGCCGGCACCGACGGCGGCGTGGACGGCGGCACGCGTCCGGATGCCGGCACGGATGGCGGCACCGGCACCTCCGACGCGGGCACCCCGGCCGACCCGTCGAAGTACGGCTTCGAGTCCAACGCGCAGGGCTGGAGCGCCAGCGGCGCCGCGCTGTCCGCCGTGAGCACCACCACCGCCAAGGCCTCCGCGGGCACCCGTTCGCTGGCCGTGCCCTTCAACGGCACGTCCGGCAAGGGCACCGTGGCCGTGGCCAACGCGGCCGTGCCGTCCGGCAAGACGGTGACGTTCCAGCTGTGGCTGCCCACCGGCAGCAAGATCACCGGCGTCCAGCCGTACACCCTGGAAGGCGCCTCCGCGAACTGGCGATGGACGGGCAACTGGATTGCCGTCGGCAGCCTCAAGGCCGGCGCGTGGAACGCCATCACCGTGAAGCTGCCCTCCGGCTCCACCACCCCGCTGTACCAACTGGGCGTGGAGTTCCAGACGACGGGCACGTGGAAGGGCACGGTCTACCTCGACGCCGTCAGCTGGTAGTCCAACGAGTTTCCGGTCCCGCGGGCGCGTGCAACCGCTCGCGGGACCGACGTAGGGTAG
>NZ_RAWQ01000449.1:0-1276 GCF_003668965.1 Corallococcus sp. AB030 | reverse complement strand
AGGGGCTGCGTCTCTTTCGGCTGCGTCGTCACGGTGGCTGAAACCTCCTGGAGCGTCGCGGGGAGAGCGACGGCCGCAGCGGTGGCCTCCGGCCCGGTGGGAGCTGCGGCGCGATCAGCTTGAGGTGACTTGCCAGAGGGCGCTACTTCCTGACGGGTGGGGACGGGCCCAACGACGCGTGACGTCCCAAATCCCCACACTGCCCCCGCCAGAACGAGCACCACCGCGAGAGCCGCCCAGTCGCGGAAGGCCTCCCGCTTCGCAGGCGCCACACGCACGGTCGTCGCGGGAGGCGGCTCGTTGGTCGCTACGGCAGCCGCGTCCATTGCTGGCGCCGGCTTCGGGGGCATGCGTTTGCCTCGACGAGGGCGGTGCCGGGGTTCGTGCCGCCACTGCTCGAAGCTGTCGATGTCCTCCCCGTCCGTCGTCGCGGAGTCCTCGGCATACGCGTCGCAGAGCGGCACGTCCCACGTCTCGTCCGCACCGCGCAGCGCCTGCTCCAGCGCATCGCAGAGCGCCTGAGCACTGGGCGTGCGCGCCTCGGGCGTCTTCTCCAGGAGTTGCAAGCACACGTCGCTCAGCGCCCGAGGCACCCGCTCGTTCTCCTCGTGCGGTGGCCTGGGAGAGCTGGAGAGAATCGCCTCCGTCAAGCTGGCGCCGTCCTCGCCGTCAAAGGGGAAGCGCCCCGTCAGCAGCCGGTAAGAGACAAGCCCCAGTGCCCACAAGTCGTCCGCAGGCCCCGCTGTGTAACGGGCGTCCCTTGCCTCAAGGTGAGCACGCAGGAAGCGCCACGCCTCCGGGGAGCGGTAGTCCACCGTCCCGGGCGGGAGAATGTCCGCCGTCAGCTCGCGCGCGCCCGTGTAGTCGCCGATGCCGAAGTCCACCAGCTTGGCCAGGCCGTCCGAGGCGCGCACCATGACGTTGGCCTCCTTCACGTCCCGGTGCACCACCCCATCCGCGTGGGCAGCGGCGAGCGCCCGTGCCACGCCCAGCAGCACGCGCGTCACCTGCCGCGCCGTGGGGTTCTCCGCGTCGGCCCACGCGTCCAGCTGACGCCCTTCCACGTACTCCGTAACGATGACGATGAATTGAGGCTGGGCCACCGGCCAGTAGCCATGGCCCAGAATCCGCACCACGTTGGGGTGATGCAGGCGAGTGAGGATGGAAACTTCGCGCTCCGCCCTCTCGCCTACGCGCGGCAGGTGCAGCAGCTTCAGAGCGAAGCGCTGGCCCTCGCAGTGCGCGAGGTACACCGTGCCGAAGCCGCCCTGCCCCA
>NZ_RAWQ01000448.1:0-1285 GCF_003668965.1 Corallococcus sp. AB030 | reverse complement strand
CCGAATCTCCAGCCTGTCCTCACCCGTCAGCCTTGCTGCTTTCCCTCGGCCTCGCACCCTGTGCCTCCCATCAAGCAGGGTGCCATGGTGAGCACCCACGTGGTGCGTTCACCGCTTGAGACCGCCGGCAGTCCTGCGGACAGCTGGACGGCGTCTCCCCATCACAACACACGGAGTCGCCGCAGACGGGCCCGAAGCCACAGTCCTGCGGACAGTTGAAGGGGTTCTCCGTTCCGGGGTCGCAGATGGAGTCTCCGCAGGAACCGCACAGGGCCTTCTCCTGACGCGCCAGCTCGGGCGCGGCGGTCTCCGGCTCCACGACCCCTCCGCACGCCAGCAGCAGGCCGGACACCAGGGCCAACAGCCCCATCTTCATCGCGTTCATCGTCTGTCTCCGTGTATTCAGCATTTCCGCCCTGAGCGGGCCTGTGCTTGTTAATACAGTTCGCGGATGACGCTCAAAGGCGCGGGGAGCGCGGCGTACACTGCCGGGCATGACGACCTCCGCTTCCGACGCCTCGCGGCTGCTGGACCTGCTGTGGGAGCGCTACGCCTCCGAAGTCCCCTTCGCGCGCACCTTCGTGACGCTGTCCGGGGGACACTTCCGCAACGACCACGTCGCGTTCCGCACCCTCGCGCGGCCGGAGGGAGGCATCGCCCTCTTCTCCCGTGTGTTCGAGCGGTTCGGGTGGAAGCCGGCCGGCGCGTACACGTTCCCGGACGCGCACCTGTCCGCCATCTACCTGTCGCATCCGGACGGACTGCCGCGCGTCTTCCTGTCCGAGCTGAAGCAGGAGGAGCTGTCGCCGCGCGCCCGCGAGCTGCTCGCCGCGCTGCCAGTGGATCCACCGCCGCCGGAGGACGTGGAGTCGCTCGCCGCGTGGTTCACGGCGCCGACGCCTCCGGAGGAAGCCGCGCTGCTGGAGCTGGAGAAGGAGACGCAGTACGGCGCGTGGCTGCTGGCCTTCGGCCGCAAGGTGAATCACTTCACCGGCGCGGTGGACGACGTGGAGGCGTGGCAGCGGCGCATGCGCGAAGCGGGCGTGCCCATGAAGGCGGACATCGAGGGCGAGCCCGGCACTTCACTTCGACAGACGGCCACGCGCGCGGCCCCGCTGCCCCTGACGCTCCGGGGCGGTGGCACGCGTGCATGGCCGTATGCGTACTTTGAAATCGCCCAGCGCTCGGGAGGGTTCGACGGGTTCCTGGGGCCGCAGGCCCGCGCGCTGTTCGACATGACGAAGCGGGGCTGAGGCTCGCGGCCCGGGGGACGGTCGGGGGAGGG
>NZ_RAWQ01000447.1:0-1317 GCF_003668965.1 Corallococcus sp. AB030 | reverse complement strand
GGCCAGCGTCGGGTCAGGTGCCCGCGGTGCCTCCGGCGAAGCCCGCGTCGGGACAGGTTCCTTCGGTGGCGCCTGCCGTGGGCGGCGTTCCGCCCGTGGCTCCCGCGACGGCTCGGCCCGCGTCGGGTCAGGTTCCTTCCGCGGCTCCCGCGGCGGCTCGGCCTGCGTCGGGTCAGGTTCCTTCGGTGGCGCCTGCCGTGGGCAGCGTTCCGCCCGTGGCCCCCGCGACGGCTCGGCCTGCGTCGGGTCAGGTGCCATCAGTGGCTCCGGCTGTGGGCAGCGTTCCGCCCGTGGCTCCGGCGACGGCTCGGCCTGCGTCGGGTCAGGTTCCTTCCGTGGCGCCTGCCGTGGGCGGCGTTCCGCCTGTGGCTCCGGCGACGGCTCGGCCCGCATCGTCCATTGGAGTTCCGTCCGTTTCTCCCTCGGGAGGAGCACCCACGACGGGGGCCCCTCCGCGGCCCACTCCCGCGGGCCTCGCGCCCATGGGGGCCGCTCCTCCTGGGACACCGCCGGGCATTGCCCCTGTGGGTGCCCCGGCCTCGGCACGGCCCACGGTGTCGGGGGTTCCGTCTGTTGGCGCCGCGTCCGTGCCGCCGGTGACGACCGCGCAGACCCGGCCCACCGCGACCGCGATTCCGGCCGTGGGCGCGGTGACCCCGCTTCAGGCTCCGGCGACTCCCGCCACGCCTCGCGCGACCGTGACCGCGATTCCGGCCGTGGGCGCGGTGACTGCTCCGCAGGCTCCGGCAACTCCCGTCGGTGCTCGCCCCACTGTCAGCGCGATTCCGGCCGTGGGCGCAGTGACTCCGCCCCAGGCGCCCGCCACGGCCCGGCCCACCACCACGACGCCGGCCGTGGGCGCGGTGACGCCTCCCGTGGCGCCCGCCATCGCCCGGCCCACCACCACGACGCCGGCCGTGGGCGCGGTGACGCCTTCCGTGGCTCCCGCGTCGACGCCTCGCATCGCACCGGTCGTTCCGCCCACCGCGAGCGCTTCGCCCGCGATGCCCCCCGCCATGCCGCCGTCGGTGCCGAGCATCGCGTCCATGCCGACGCCGCCGCCCGTGGCTCGCGGGCCCTCGGCCGTGCCGACCATGCAGCCCCTGAGCCCGGTGATTCCGCCCGTGGCTCCCGCGGCCCGTCCGCCTTCGGTTCCCACCATCGCCCCCGCGGGTGCCCGGCCTCCGGCTCCTCCCGCCGCGCGCCCCATCCCCACCGTGGGTCCGGTGACGCCGCCGCCCGTCGCGGCCAGGCCTCCGGCTCCTCCCGCCGTCGCCGCCACACCGCCGCCGGTGCTCGCCGTCGGGCAGGTGGTCC
>NZ_RAWQ01000446.1:0-1318 GCF_003668965.1 Corallococcus sp. AB030 | reverse complement strand
GGGGACGGCGGGAGGGCGTGGGGCGGCTGCTCATTCCATTTACTCCACCAGCACGAGCCGCTGGGTGCGGCCGGCGTGGTAGCCCACCTTGCGCGCGATGCGGGCGGTGCTCTCGTCGCGCTCGTCGATGCGCATGGCGAGCCGGGGCAGCGAGGACAGCAGGTGCCGGGAAATCTGCCCCAGGCACAGCGTGGCGTGGCCCTGACGGCGGCGGGACGGGGGCGTGTACATGCCCTCCAGCTCCGCGCCGAACTGCGAGCGGCAGCCGATGTCCACCTTGAACACGAGCTCGCTGCCCTCCTCCAGCACGTAGGTGCGGCGCTGGCGGACGCGCTGGAGGACGCGGGCCTCGTAGTGGGCGGGGTCTTCCGACAGCGGGTCCCGCTCGAGAATCTCGCGCACGTAGCCCTGGGCCAGGGGCAGCAGGCGGGGCACGTCCTCTTCGCGGGCCAGGCGCAGGGTGGGGTTGGTGAAGGGGCCCAGGTCGTCCGCGGAGACGCTGAACAGCTTCTGGGTGCGGGACAGGCGCGGCTTGCCTTCACAGAGGCTGCGCACCAGCGCGTCCACGGAGGACTTGTCCCCCACGGTGGCGCGCAGCTTGAGGCTGGCGGCGAGCGCGTCCGCGATGACGCCCGTGGCGCTGGCGTCGCTGGCGCTGGGCACCACCAGCCCGCCATCGCCGCCCACGAAGACGGCCGCGGTGAGGACGCCGCTGTCGAAGCGGCCGTGGAAGGAGAAGGCCGCCTGGCGCTCCGGCGCCGCGATGCCGAACTCCTCCAGCAACCCCAGCAGGTAGAGGTTGTGGACGGGATCCTTCGCCAGGAGCGCGCGCAGGGCGTCCGAGTGGGAAGGCTCGAGCTGTTCGACGGTGACGGGCATGCGCGAGGGGCGAAAGGGGCCTGAACCTTACGCGCAACCCGACCTCACGGGCCAGCGTCCCCAGGCACGGTGAACCGGAATGGTTGGAGCACGGTCGCGGATCCTCCCAGGTGGGGTGCCGGGAAGCGCGCGTCCAGGAGCGAATCCAGCACGCACGCCTGCACCATGGGGTCCGGGATGGTGCTGGAGACGAGTTCGCCCCGGTTCATCTTCCCCTCGGAGCCCTCGCCCTCCACGGTGAAGCGCAGCTTCACTTCGTGTGTGCCCCGGTTGCGTTGTGCGGCGTCCTGGAAACATTGCTGCACGAGCGGAGTCACGGACTGGATGGCCAGGCGCAGGTCCTCCGCGTCGATGCGGCCGGAGGAGGCCTCCACCACCGGCTCCACCCCCTCCACGCGGCGCGGGTCGGGGGCGTCGAAGTCCTGGCGCGGCGGCGGGG
>NZ_RAWQ01000445.1:0-1340 GCF_003668965.1 Corallococcus sp. AB030 | reverse complement strand
TGTACCGCACCGGATTATTGAGACACCAGATTGGTTGTAATCAGGCCGCCTGCTTCGACTGCATCAGCGCTCGCCGGGCCTGACTCGGCGAGAGGAAGTTGTGGCGCTCCAGCAGCCAGTGCTCGTTGTACCGGTGAGCCCACTCCAGCAGGGCCCGCCGCAGCTCCTCCACGGTGGAGAAGGTGCGCACCCAGAGCAGCTGCTCCTTGAGGGTTCGGATGAATCTCTCGGCGCAGCCGTTGCCCTCGGGACTGCGGACGAAAGAGGGGCTGGATGCGGCCCCCAGGAAGCGCAGCTCGTTCTGGAAGGCATCGGAAGTGTACTGGCTGCCGTTGTCGTGGCGGATGGACAGCCCTGCGGCCACGCCCTGGCCGTACGCACCGAAGCGGGCCTTGACGCCCTGGCGGATGGGCTCAAGGGCTTCGAAGCGGGTGCCAACCTTGGCCGCGTGGATGCCGACGCACTCGGCGGTACCGTGGTCGATGGCGATGAAGACGGTGGCCTGGCCCTCCCGCGTCGTCACAGTGCAGGTGGCGTCGGTGCCCCACATGACGTCGGGCTTGTCGGTGGTAATCGTGCCGTCGTGGTTGCGAGGGCCCAGCACCCGGCGGGCACGGCCCGGGGCCAGCAGTCCCGCCTCGCGCATCAGCCGCAGGCAGCGGGCCTTCGAGGTGCGTACGTACTGCGCGCGCAGCCGAGCCCACACCTTGCGGTGCCCTTCGCCCAGGAAGGGCGAAGCCGCCAGCACGCCACGGATGGCCTCCCGCAGCGCCTCGTCCGTCAGCGCCGTCTTGGGGCCGCGCCGAGCCGTCGGAGCATCCGTGGACTGACGGCGGGCGCGGTGTCGGTACACCGTGGCGCGAGGCACGCACCAGGTGGCCGTCACGAGCGCCAGGCCGTACCGCTTGCCGCTGGAAGGCGAGAGCCGGGCGCTCATCCTCTCGACTTCCTCCAGGGAAAACCCGGGGCGTTTCCCTCCAGCAGCCGCGCCTTCTCAGCGAGCAACTCGTTCTTCATCATCAGCTCGCCCACCATGGCCTTGAGCCGCAGCACCTCGTCGTCCGCGGGCTCCGGCTCGCGGCTCTTGAGGTTCGCCTCGGCTCCGGCCAGGAACTTCTCCCGCCACTCACTCAGCACCGCTGCGGTGACGCCCAGCTCCCGCGAGAGCGCGTCGAGTTCCTCGCCCTTGAGCAATCGGAGCACAGCCTCCTTCTTCCGCTTCGCCGAGAACCGACCGCGCTCCGCCGTCCTGTCCTGCTTCTGTTGCTTCTTCACATCCACCTCGCGAGGGGGAGGTTATTCCCCCAGATAGGTGTCTCAAGAAATCCTGGGGCGGAGGA
>NZ_RAWQ01000444.1:0-1375 GCF_003668965.1 Corallococcus sp. AB030 | reverse complement strand
GGCATACTGCGGCCCCGTGAGCGAGACCGAAGCGAAGGCCCCCACCCACCCCGGTGACCTGCGAGCGGCCCTGGCCGCGTGGCGGGAGGCCGTGGGCGAAGCACACGTCATCCTGGACACCGAAGCGCTGGAGGCCGCGGAAACGGCCACCTTCGCCACCACCCAGCGCATCCCCGCCATCGTGCGGCCGGCGGACACGGCGCAGGTGCAGGCGTGCCTGCGCATCGCCAGCGAGCACCGCGTGCCGGTGTACCCGGTGAGCGCCGGCCGCAACTGGGGCTACGGCTCGCGCGTGCCTCCCGGCGACGGCAGCGTGCTGCTGGACCTGGGGCGCATGAACCGCATCCTCGCGCACGACGAACAGCTCGCGTACCTCACCGTGGAGCCCGGCGTGACGTTCCGCCAGGCCTACGAGTACCTGCGCGACAAGGGCTCCTCCACGTTCATCACCACCATCGGCGGGTCGCCGGACGCGAGCATGGTGGGCAACGCGCTGGAGCGCGGTGACGGGGCCGGTCCCAACGCGGACATCTTCCAGCACGTGTGCGCGCTGGAGGCCGTGCTCCCCACGGGCGAGCGCGTGGAGACGGGCCACGCGCGCTTCCCCGGCGCCCGCTCCGCCCCGGTGTTCCGCTGGGGCCTGGGCCCGGTGCTGGACGGCCTCTTCAGCCAGTCGTCACTGGGCGTGGTGACGCGGATGACGTTCTGGCTGGCGCGCAAGCAGCCCTGGCTGCGCGACTTCTTCTGCGCCGTGAACGACGACGCCCAGCTCTGGGACATGGTGGACCGGCTCCAGGCCCTGGCCCTGGATGGCACGCTCAAGGGCAGCTTCTTCTTCTGGAACGACATCAAGGCCTACAGCATCACCCAGCAGTTCCCCTACCCCTCCGTGGGCCGCGCGCCGCTACCGGACTGGGCCCGCGAGAAGCTCCGCGAGGGCTTTGGCCGCTGGGCCATCAGCGGCACCCTCATCGCCCCGGACGCGGAGATGGGCGCCCTCTTGGAGAAGCGGCTCGCACGCGCCGTGGAAGGCGCCTTCCGCCCCCTGTCCTTCGGCCCGGTGGCCCCCTTCGGCGAGGGCACGCTCCAGGGCGTCCCCACCGAAACCAACCTCGCCATGGCCTACTGGCGCAAGCGCACGCCCAAGCCGGAGGACCCGCACCCGGATCGCGACCGCTGCGGCTTCATCTGGTGCTCCGTCGCCGTCCCCTTCACCGGCCCGGAGGCGAAGCGCGCCACGGACATCGCCGATCGCGTCCCCCGCCTCTTCGGGTTCGAACCCAACCTCGCGCTCCTCGCCCACTCCCCGCGCTGCGTCTATCTGGTCACCGCGCTCGCCTATGACCGGGACGTCCGCGGCGAGGACGCCCGCGCC
>NZ_RAWQ01000443.1:0-1389 GCF_003668965.1 Corallococcus sp. AB030 | reverse complement strand
GCTCTTCGTTGATGGCCACTTTGCGTCCCCGCATGGCCTCTCTTACTGCTCCCCACCACTCCGCCTCGCACGCAGCTGTCAGGTAGGCGTCTGGCGATCCGCTCGCTTAAATGCGGGGATCACTCAGGTCCGCCCCCCGGATGCAGGTGCCCGGGGCGGAGCCCGCCGCGCTCTCTACGGTGCGCTGGTTCCGTCGCTGTTGATGGCCCAGGCGCCGTTCGCGAACCGGACCCAGCTCGTCTTGCGGCCGCAGCCCGTCACGCCGACACCGCGTGCGTCGGTGGGAAGCTTCGGGTCGCCCGCCACGGACAGGACCTGGAGTTCGAGCTGCTCGGAGGGGCAGTTCGTGGCGAACGAGGCCTGCGAACGGATGGCTCGCTCGTCATTCTCCCAGGAGTGTTTTCCGAGCTGGAAGCCATCGCGCTCAACAGTGGGAATCGTGGCGCACGCGGGGCCAAGCAACACGAGGGAGGAGAGGCAGAGCAGGGGGCTTCGCATGCGCGCGCCAGATAGCACCGGCTCTTCGGCGCGGCAAGAAATGGAGGCTCACGTGGATGTGTCACCAAGCTACGCCCTCGGTGCGACCGGCCGCCCTGTCCGATGTCAGGGCCGGGAGGCCAGGTGCGCGGACGCCGACAAAGGACAGACGTACTGCCCGCCGTGGTTCTTACAGGCGGCGTAACGGATGTGCCGGCCAGCTGGATTTGAATAGGCATACGTGTTGAGTCCGTTGGTGCCGTAGACGCTATCAGTGAGAATCCGGCGCCAGCCGACATCCACATCTGGAACAAAATTGGTCGATGGTGCCATGGCGAGCACCCGGTTCTCGTTCGATTCAGTGTGTCCGTGATGGGACTGCCCATGTTCCACGGCCGACAGGTGCTTTCCTTATGCTGAATGTCACCATGGACGTTTGTCGTTTCGTCGCGCTCATGAGCAAGAGGGACTTCACGGCTCGCCGTGACTCTTCTGTGTGTCCGTGGGGAGGAGCCAGTTGCTTGGAGTCTACGGGCAATGCCCTTGCCTTGGTCACCATCACCGCTATTGTGTGTGCATGGCGGAAAACGCGATTGATCCTGATTGGAAAATACGTACAGCGGCATTTTGGCGCTGGAGAATTTGGTTGCGCACCATGGCCCGGAGGTCACATATGACCAGATTGCTCAGGGTTTTGAGGTGAATGGCGAGCGCATTTTTTTTGCGAATAGAACCAGGGGGGTGTTTTGGCCTCGTCAGATGAAGGGTTCCGTACTGTCGCTTAGTACTACCCGGTCACTTGAATCCAGGTGGCTGCCATGATCTACGGTCGGGATGACACCGGGACAGCTGCGCAAGCTGGACGAGGCGCTGAGCGCCTACCTTGAGGAGATGGTCGCCGGCATGGGGCGG
>NZ_RAWQ01000442.1:0-1416 GCF_003668965.1 Corallococcus sp. AB030 | reverse complement strand
TACTACCCGGTCACTTGAATCCAGGTGGCTGCCATGATCTACGGTCGGGATGACACCGGGACAGCTGCGCAAGCTGGACGAGGCGCTGAGCGCCTACCTTGAGGAGATGGTCGCCGGCATGGGGCGGCTGGAGCGCAGGCGCGCCATGGAGGCCTACGTGACGGGCCTGCTGTTGGACGGGGAGCGCAAGAGCATTGAGCCGATGGCGGCGCGGCTGGTGGAGGACGCGGGCGAAGTCGAGGCGATGCGCCAGCGACTGCAGCAGTGCGTGTCGCAAGGGACGTGGAGCGACGAGGCCCTCCGGGAGCGACTGGCGCGGAAGTTGGAGCGGCGGCTTCCGGAGTTGGAAGCGCTGGTGGTGGACGACACGGGCTTTCCGAAGAAAGGAAAGCACTCGGTGGGAGTCGCCCGGCAGTACTCAGGCACGCTGGGGCGCACGGACAACTGCCAGGTGGCCGTCAGCCTGCATCTGGCCGGGCCTCGGGGAAGCGGGTGCATCGGCATGCGGCTGTACCTGCCCGAGGAGTGGGTGAAGGACACGGCCCGGCGCAAGGCGGCCAGCGTCCCCGAGGCGGTGGGCGCGTCACGCAAGTGGGAACTGGCGCTGGAGCAGGTGGACGACGCGCTGAAGTGGGGCGTGCGCAAGCACGTCGTGCTGGCGGATGCGGGGTATGGCAACTGCCGAGAGTTTCGTGAGGGCCTGACGGCGCGAGGACTGCCGTACCTCGTCGCAGTGCCAGGGCAGCACAAGGTGTGGCCGCCAGGAGCTACGCCGCATCGTCCAGTGAAGAAGGCGGGTGAGAACGGGCGTCCCCGGACGCGCTTCGTCGACGACAGCGGCGTGCAACCCTGGACGATTGAAGAGCTTGCGCGTCAGTTGCCCGAAGAAGAGTACCGCCGGGTCAGCTGGCGCGAGGGCAGTCGCGGCACGCAGTCTTCCACCTTCGCCGCGGTGCGAATCCAGGTCGCCGAAGGCCACGTCATCCGCAAGGCGCCAGGTGCTCCCGAATGGCTGCTGTGTGAATGGCCGCAGGGGGAAGCCGCGCCGACGAAGTTCTATCTCTCATCATTACCGTCCGACACGCCTCTCAAACGCCTCGTCACCCTGGCGAAGCTGCGCTGGCGAGTGGAGCGGGACTACCAGGAGATGAAGGGCGAAGTCGGCCTGGACCACTTTGAGGGCCGCACATGGAGAGGCTTTCACCACCACGCCACGCTCTGCATGGTGGCCCATGGATTCCTCGCGCTCCGTCGAGCGCTTTCCCCCCCGGAGGAGGATTCCTTGGACGCTGCCCCAGGTGCGCCGGCGGCTCCAGCATCTGCTGCTGCGCCGCCTCGGCCATTGTCCGCTGTGCCTCCGCAGACTCGGCGCTCGCGCTCCTCCTCGAGGACCGTCACGCATCTGATCAAGTAGTA
>NZ_RAWQ01000441.1:0-1429 GCF_003668965.1 Corallococcus sp. AB030 | reverse complement strand
CGCCCAGCCCGGCGTTGTAGACGGGCGAGAACCACATGGAGGCGCTCACACCGTAGACGCCGTGCACCTCGCAGAGGAGCGCGACGTACTCCCCCAGGTTCTGCCCCCAGAGTCCCGCGAGGGCCGCCGGGGACTGGAAGGTATGGCTGATGGCGATGCGGTTGAGCGCATTGCCGTCCACGGCCGACGCGTACTTGCGGTCCGGCAGGACGATGTAGCGCGTCCCCCGGTACGTGGCGCTGACGCTGCTGTAGTAGTCCACCTTGAGGTAGCGGAGCGCGTCCAGGTTGTCGTCGATGCTCGCGGGCTGAACGAAGAAGTGGTGCACCAGCCAGGAGTGGGTGAAGGGCGTCGTGTAGCGGAAGTAGTCCGTGCACTGGACATCCAGCCTGTCGATGAGCGGTGCACCTCCGCGCACGCCTGTGTTGTTGCTGCCCCGGTAGTGGACGCGCCCCGCTGCCGAAGTGCCGTCCAGCGCCTGGTTCGCTCTGAAAAAGGGCGTGTCCAGGAGGTAGCTGCCGATTTGGACGTTGCCGCCGGCCGCCTTGAAGGCGGTGCCCACGTTGTCCAGCTTCGCTCCGGCCACGGGCACGCCGTTGCCATCCTCCGCGTAGTTGGACGTCTGGAGGGTGTTGGCTACCAGCAGGTCGAACGTCACCATCTTCCGCATGGAGACGGCGTCCAGGTACACCGCCTTCCCGGCGTCGGAATTGGCGGCGTTGATTTCGAAGTACAGCTGGACGCCGGTGCACCCCGCCGGGCAGGTGCCCTTCACCTTCACGCGCTGGTACGCGGTGGTGAGCGTGACGAAGGTGCTCGCGGCCTGGCCGCCATAGGCACCGCTGGCATCCTCCCAAAGGAGAATCAGGTTGGCGCCTGCCTGGACGAGCGCGGCGGAGGACTTCACCCAGGCCTCCGCGTAGAAGGAATCCCCTGCGGTGCATTTGATGCGACCGCCCGGTGCGGTGCTGTGGAAGCCGCCGATGAAGTTGAGCCCCGTGAAGCCGCCACCGCTGGGCACCACCAGCTTGCGGCACCGGCGTCCCTCCTTCGCGTTGACGGGCTCCTCCACCAACGCGTCGCCCTCGGGGGACTTCCCCTGCGCGTCCGCCTCCGAGTACCCGTTGGGCACCAGGTTGTCCGTGGGCGGCAGCAGCAGGTGGGTGAAGCTGATGGCCGCTGACGCCACCGCGGCGCTGGTGACGGAGCTGGCTGACATGTGCCTGGCGTAGACGCTGCCGGTGGGGACGTTGGAGAGGTCCGCCACTGCCATGGTGACGGTGTCCGGGTCGGCCACCACGCCACCGCCGAGGACGCGCCAACTGCTCTGGCTGCCGTTGGTGTAGAGGGCCTGGACAGCGCACTGCACCTCCGTCTGCAGCGTCAGCTTCAGCGGCGCCACCCACCGCCGCTCCGAGGGTCCGAACTT
>NZ_RAWQ01000440.1:0-1429 GCF_003668965.1 Corallococcus sp. AB030 | reverse complement strand
CTAGTACGACTTGGTCACATCCGAGAGGGCAGCTCAGGCGGAGCTCTGGGGTTGATGGCCGTGTTGCAGAGGGGGCAGATGCCAATCTGCCTGAGGAGAAGGGGCTGCAACGCGCGTCGTACCATCGGTAGCGTCCAGTGCACTCTCTTCCGGGGGGAAAAGCGCCCGACGGAGCGCGAGGAATCCGTGGGCCACGGCGCAGAGGGTGGCGTGGTGATGGAAGCCACGCCACGTGCGTCCTTCGAAGTGGTCCAGACCGACTTCCCCCTTCATCTCTTGGTAGTCGCGCTCGATGCGCCAGCGCAACTTGGTGAGGCGCACGAGGTGCTTCAGGGAAATGTCCGCAGGCAGCGTAGACAGGTGGAACTTGGTGGGCGCCTTCTCGTGCCTGGGCCATTCGCACAGCAGCCACTGCTCGTCGCCCGGGGCCAGGCCCAGATGGTGTCGATGGGCAGTGCGGATGCGCAGGGCCGCGAAGCGCGAGCGCCGCGGGCCCTTGGACCCTTCACTCCAGCTGACCCACTTCCAGGCGGTTTTCGGCAGGTCGGCGGCGAGCTTCTCGACAGCAACGGGGTTCGCGTCTCCATAGCGGTAGCGCTTGCGGACGGGCCCACGCATCCCCGGTGGCTTCGGAGGAATGGGCGGAACGACGAAGCCCGGGGGCCAGACGACGCAGTCGCCTTGAATGCCGACGATGTACGGCAATCCGCGGCGCGTGAGCTCCGCACGGAACTCGACTTCGTTTCCGTACCCTGAGTCGGCCAGCACCATGTGCCGCTTCACTCCCCATCCCCGTGCATGCTCCAGCAGCCCCAGGGCGATGTCCCGCTTCGTCTCGAACGATACGTCCTCCGGCACGCCCGCCTTGCGCAAGCGCTCCGGGTCGGCCGTCCACTCCACTGGCAAGTACAACCGCATTCCGATGCAGCCGCTGCCCTTCTCACTCGCCAGATGCAGACTGACGGCGACCTGGCAGTTGTCGATGCGGCCCAGAGTGCCCGAGTACTGCCGGACCACGCCCACCGAGTGCCTGCCCTTCTTGGGGAAACCCGTGTCATCCAGCACCAGGGCCTCGACGTCCGGCAGGTCCTCCTCCAGCTTCAGTGCCAGCCGGCGCATGACCTCGTCGTCCGCCCACGCACTGCCGCTGATGCACTGCTGCAGGCGCTGGCGCATGGCCTCCTTCTCGGAAGCCTCCTTCACCAGTCGCCCAGCTATCGGGTCGATGCTCTTGCGCTCGCCTTCCAGCAACAGGCCCTTGACGTACCAGTCCATGGCCCGTCGCCGTTCGACTCGGCCCAGGCCCGAGAACATCGACTCGAGGAAGCTCTCCAGCTCCCCCTCCAACCGCTTCAGTTGCGTCGGTGTCATGCAGGGGGAACAGTCCGCCCACCCTCACGCATTCTTGATGTGACCAAGTCGTACTAGG
>NZ_RAWQ01000043.1:0-52356 GCF_003668965.1 Corallococcus sp. AB030 | reverse complement strand
GAGGCGGGGAGGGCGGACGCGGGCGTGGTGTACGCGACGGACGCGGCGCAATCGAAGAAGGTCCGGGTGGTGTTCACGGTGCCGGAGGGGGATGCGCCGCGCATCGTGTATCCGGCGGCGGCGCTGACGCAGGGCAAGGCGCCGGAAGGCGGTCTCGCGTTCGTGCGCTTCCTCCAGACGGAAGGAGCGCGGAAGGAGTTCCGCCGGTTGGGTTTCCTGGACGCGAGCGCGGCGAAGGCGGCGCCGGATGCAGGTGTGCTCCAGAACGCCCCGTCCGGGACTCGCGGCGGGATGCCTGACGCGGGCAAGGGGCATCCCGCGCCGTGATGGGCGAAGGACTGACAGGGCTGGTGCTGTTCACGGTGGCGGTGGCGGCCCTGTCCACGGCGCTCATCCTGGTGCCGGGCGTGGCGGCGGCGTACGCGCTTGCGCGCTGGAAGGGCCCGGGGCGCGGCGTGGTGGAGACGCTGCTGGCGCTGCCGCTCGTGCTGCCTCCGACGGCGGTGGGCCTGGTGCTGCTGGAGTTGCTCGCGCGGGACTCGGCGCTGGGACGGATGCTGGATGCGCTGGGCGTGGAGGTGGTGTTCACGCCGAAGGCGGTGGTGCTGGCCAGCGCGGTGATGGCGTTCCCGCTGCTGGTGCGCTCCGCGCGCGCGGGCTTCGAGGAAGTGGATCCCCGGCTGGTGGCGGTGGCGCGCACGCTGGGGGACACGCGCACGCGGGCCTTCTTCCGGGTGACGTTGCCGCTGGCGTGGCGCGGGGTGCTCACGGGCGCGCTGCTCGCGTTCTCGCGGGCGTTGGGTGAATTCGGCGCGACGGTGCTGGTGGCGGGCAACATCCCAGGCAGCACTCAGACGTTGTCCCTGGCCATCTTCCAGCGCACGCAGGTGGGGCAGGACGCGGAGGCGCTGAAGCTCGCGGGCGTCTCGGTGGTGCTCGCGTTCGGGGCCATGTACGTGACGGAAGTGGTGACGCGGCGGCGCGGAGCGCGGGGGCTCGCGTGAAGCCCAGGCAATCCGGGCCGGCGGCTTCGAGACGCCACATGTCCGCGGAGGACGTACGAGGCGCCACGCGAACAGGAGGCGCACGTCCGTGATGGAGCTGTCACTCAGGCTGCCCCTGGCGCGCTTCACGCTGGAGGTCGAAGCGCGCTTCACATCCGCGTCGGTAGCGGTGTTGGGGCGCTCTGGCTCCGGGAAGACGTCACTGCTGGAGGTGCTCGCGGGCCTGCGGCGAGGCGCCACGGGGCGCGTCGTGGTGGATGACCGCGTGCTGCTCGACACGGCTGCGGGCATCGACGTGCCGCCCGAAGCGCGCCGCATGGGCTACGTGCCGCAGGATGCGTTGCTCTTCCCGCACCTCACCGCCGGACAGAACGTGCGCTTCGGAGTGCGCGCCGGACGGACGTCACGCGTGGACGAAGCCGTGCACCTGCTGGAGCTGGAGCCGCTGCTCCACCGCTACCCGGTGACGCTGTCCGGTGGCGAGAAGCAGCGGGTCGCCCTGGCGCGGGCGCTCGCCACCGACCCGGCGCTGCTGCTGCTCGATGAACCCCTGGCCGCGCTCGACGTCGCGTTGAAGGAGCGCGTGCTGCCGTACTTGCTGCGAGTGCGCGACGAAGCCCGCGTGCCCCTGCTCTACGTCACCCATCAGCTCGGCGAAGCACGGGCCCTGGCCCGCGAAGCCCTACTCCTGGATGGCGGCACGGTGAAGGCCGTGGGCCCGGCGGACACGGTGCTGGGCACCGTGGCGCGAGGCCTGCTCACCGGTGAGCCCGAGGAGAACATCCTCGAAGGCGCGCTGGAGCGTCCCGAATCCGGAGGCACGCGGCTGCGAGTCACGGACGGCCTGTCCCTCTGGGTGCCAGATGCGCCGGAGCTGCCCCAGGGCACCCGCGCCGCCTATGCCATTCCCGCCGAGGACATCCTCCTGTCCACCGGACCGCTGACCGGCGTCTCCGCGCGCAACGTGCTCGAAGGCACGGTGACGAAGCTGGAGGACGCAGGGGCAGGGGAGTGCGCGACCCACGTGGACGTCACGGGCGTGCGCTGGGTGGTCCGTCTCACGCATGTCGCCGTGCGCGAGCTGCACATCGCACCGGGCCTGCGCGTGTACCTCGCGGTGAAGTCCTCCGCCTGCCGCCGCTTGGCGGGACGGGCTTCCTAGTCCCCGCGCGCTTCCGCCTCGAACCGCCGGTGGGAGGCCTCCATCCGCACCAGCGCGTCCACGAGGCTGCGCTCGATGTCCTCGCGCTGGGCCTGTACCAGGGCTTCCGGAAACCCCATGCGCTCCAGCAGGTTCAGCTGCATGTAGAACTCCTCGCACTGCCGGTGGCCGCTCTTGCCATCCAGGTACTCGCCTGCCCGCAGGAGGAAGTCACCCCAGGAGATGGAACCGTCACGGTGGCGAAGGAACAGGCTCGCCAGGTGGTCCGCGTCCTCCACGTCCCGCTCCTCGACAGTGGCCAGCTGCGCAATGCCCGGCATGTCGAGGAGCAACCCGTGCGCCCTGTCGATCCCGGGCACCGTGCACAGCTCCAGCAACCAGAGCGGTGGGGCGTCCAGCTTCATCACCCACGCATCCGCCCAGGCGATGAGCCGCTGGAGCCCGATGCGCCCCGTCCTCACCATCACCGCGATCCGCGCGACGGCGACCGGGTCGAACGGGGTGCCATCCCTCACCGCTTCGCTCCCGTCTTCTTCGCCCCGCCGCGTCCCGCCGGCTTCGCGTGGTAGCCCTCCACGCGCATCCCCAGCTCATGGACCACGGACATCGCCGTGTCCTGCGGGATGCGCGTGTCCTTCAGCTTGTTGCGCGCGGGGTCCAGCACCAGGCCCGTGGCCCCGGAGAAGTCCGTCCGGGTCAGCGTGCAGCCGCGGAAGTTGCTGCCGGTGAGGTCCGCGCCGGTGAAGTCCGCGTCCGTCAGGTCCATGTCGAAGAAGTTCGCCTCCCGCGCCACGCAGCGCACGAAGGACGTCTGGCGCAGGCTCAGCCCCACGAACGAGCTGTAGGGCATGGCGCACTCCTCGAAGTTCGCCTCCGGGTTCGCCGCCACGCCCGTCCAGTCGATGCCCATCAGCTTCGAGCCCTCGAAGCGCACGTCCCGCAACCGGATGGCGTTGAAGTTCGCGCGCGTCAGGTTGCAGCCCTGGAACATGCACGCCTCCAGCAGCGCTTCCTTCCACCGGCTCTCCTGCAGCTCGCAGTTCACGAAGGTGCACCGGTAGAACTCCTTGTCACCCAGGTCGACGTGCTGGAGGTCCAACCCCTCGAACGTCTCCTTCTCGAACGAGTCCTCCTGCTGGAGCCGCTTCACCACCGCGCTGTCGTCCTGGGCCATGGCGGCCTTATATCGGCCCGCCGTCACGCGTGCGCGGTGTGCAGCGTCCGCTCCAGCCAGTCGAAGACGCGCTCGTCCCGCAGTGCTGGCGCCGCGGGCTCGCAGTGCCAGCTGGCGCCCTCTGACTCCGTGAATCGCAGCAGCGTGGAGCCCTTCAGCGCGGCGTGCAGTTCCTCGGACTGGTCCGGCCAGAACTGCTCATGGTCCGGCGAAGTAATGAGCATTGGACAGCCAACGCGCGCGAGTATCTCCGCGTCCAGGTGCATCGCCTCCGCTGCCTTGTATGCGTCGAAGGGCGAGCGCGTTCCATAGGGCGCCATGCGCCACTGGAGCTCCGCCCGCTCGGCGGGGAGGTCCTTCAGTCCCTCGGCCATGAACGCATCGAAGGTCTCCTTCTCTCCCGCGTCCAGCAACCGCGTCATCTCCGGAGGCAGGTGTTCGCGCCACGAATCCCCCACCCGCATCACGCCAGGGTCCGCGACCGCCGCCGCCACGCGGTGCTCGAACGCCACCGCGCGAGGCACCTGGTAGCCCGCCTGACTGACGCCGAGCAGCGCGATGCGCCGGGGATCCACCTCCGCGCGAGTGAGCAGCCAGTCCATCACCGGCGTCACCACGCGCTCCCAGTCCGCGCGGAAGGGCAGCCCCTGCCGGTGCAGCGCCGCGCCCTGGCCCGGCCCGTCGAAGGTCAGCGCGTTCCAGCCGCGCTCCACCGCCGCCGCGCCGCCGTCCTTCCACATCGACGTCACCGGCCCGTCGCTGCCGTTGTTCAGGATGACGGTGGGCCTTCGCGCGCCATTGCCCCCCACCGGCCGGAAGAAGTACCCCTCCAGCGACATGCCTTCGTAGGGAATGGAGACCCGTTCGACAGGCGGCTCGAACAGCGCGGCCGCGCGGTCCCAGCAGTCCCGGTGCCGCAGCCACAGCGCGCGGAACCGCTCCGGCCGCGAGGTGCCGGGCGCGCAGGCGGAAGCTTCATGGAAGTAGGTGCTCGCGCGCAGGAACGCCGAGCGTGCACTGGCGCGATGTCCGCTGGCGGCGCTGGCGTGGGCCTGGCGCTCCAGCCGCTCAGCCAGGGCGATGAACTCCCGCACCCACGCCTCACGGTCCCCGTCCGGAATCCCGTCCAGCGTGACGAGGACCTCTCCCGCGTCGGAGAGCCCCCGGTACGCGGCGCCCAGCAATCCCAGGCGGGCGAACTCGAACCGTCCATCCTTGAAGTGGCGTTCCATGCCGGGAGGATGGCGCTCCGTCCCTGGCGGGGCCCGCCACGGGCATCAAGGCCCGCCAGCGTCCGCCTCCTCGCCCACTCCAACGCGAAGGGCCCGGCCCCCAGGGAGCGCCGGGCCCTCCACGGCCTTCACGCTACTTGGCCACCAGCACCAGCACGCCGCGGCCGCACAGGCCGTAGCTCGTGGCCTCGCCGCCAATCAGGTTCGTGCTGCCCGGGTTGAGCACCACCTGGTTCGGGCCCTCGGCCCACGAGCACGTGTCAGTCACGCGGTACCACTGCTTGCCGTTGCCCGGCCACGGCAGCAGGAAGTTCACGTTGGCGGACCAGCCGTTGTACGCGACGTAGATGGCGCTCACCGTCTCACCGGAGAACTCCGTCGCGTCGATGCGGTAGGCCAGCGCATGCTGGGTCGCGTCGTTGAAGTATGCCGCGTCCGGCACGAAGCCATCCGGCTTGAACCAGCGGTGCTGCTCCATCACGTTCCCGTTGTTGTCGTTCGTCTTGTAGAACTCCGCCGGGCGCAGCGCGGGGTGCGCCTTGCGGAACGCGATGAGGTTCTGGGTGAACGTGCGGAAGTTGGACTGGTCCGTGGTCCACGCGTAGTCCAGCCAGTTCTTGTTCGAGTCCAGGTTGTACACGTTGTTGTTGCAGTACTGCGTGCGCAGGAACTCGTCGCCGCCCGTCAGCATGGGCACGCCCGCGCTCAGCATCATGAACGCCATGCCGTTGCGCGCCGCCTGGCGTTGGAGCGCCGCGTTGCCGCCGTGGTCCCAGCTGTGGTTGTTGTCCTCGCCGCCGTCGGACGGGCCGTAGGGCCACGCCTGGCTGTTGTTCTTGCTGTTGCACGAGTAGATGTCCTTCAAGGTGAGGCCGTCGTGGGCCACCATGAAGTTCACGGACGCCGCCGGCTTGCGGCCGTCATCCGAGTACAGGTCCGACGAGCCCGCGAAGCGCGTGGCCAGGTCCGACGGCTTGATGCTCTCCACGCCCATCTGGTTCTGGTCCTTGCGGAAGGTGTCGCGGAACGCGCCGTTCCACTCGCGCCACTTCGCCGGGAAGTTGCCCACCTGGTAGGAATTGCCGCCAATGGCCCACGGCTCCGCGATGAAGTCCGTGCCCGCGCCGCCCGCCTCCGGACGCGGATCCAGCTGCGTGGTGATTTGGTTGAGCGCCGTGTTCGCGTTGTCGCGGTTGTACTCGTAGCCGCTGTGCGTGGTCGTCTCGTGCTCGTAGATGTTGCCCAGCACCGACGCCAGGTCGAACCGGAAGCCGTCCACGCCCAGCGTGTCCTTCCAGTACGACAGCGAATGCAGGATGACGTTGCGGGCCGTGGGGTTGAACGTGTTGAAGTTGCCGCCCACGCCCGTGTTGTCCCAGTTGAACTTCATGTCCTTCGTCAGGCTGTAGTACGTGGGGTTGTCCAGGCCCCGGTACGACATGACGTTGTACGTGCTCGGGTCGCCGCTGATCCACCCGCCGCCTTCGCCGGTGTGGTTGTAGACCACGTCCACCAGCACCTTGATGCCGGCGTCGTGGAACGCCTTCACCATGCTCTTGAACTCGCGCGTGGGGCCGCCCGGCGTCTGGTCGCACGCGTAGCGGCGGTCCGGCGCGAAGTAGCTGAGGTTCATGTAACCCCAGTAGTTGTCGCCCGCGGTGCTCGCGACCGCGTCGTTGTTGCCGTTGTCCGTCTCGTGCAGCGGCAGGAACTCCACCGCCGTCACGCCCAGCGTCGCCAGCTGCGCGGCCTTCTGGCCCGCGGTCTTGTAGGTGCCCAGGCAGGCGGCATCCAAACCGGAGCCGGTGTCCTGCTTCGTCAGGCCGCGCAGGTGCACCTCATAGACGACGTCGTCCTTGAAGGCGCGCGTGGGCTTGGTGCCGGTGGCCGTTGTGTCCGGCGCGAGCACGATGCCCTTGGGCGCGAACGGACCGCTGTCCTTGTAGCGGTGCAACGGGCCGGACGCGTACACCGTGCCGTCCGCGTTGTTGGGGTTCACCGGGTCGTGCGACAGCTCCAGCGCGTACGGGTCCCACAGGAGCTTGTTCGGGTTGAAGCGGTTGCCCGCGGAGTCCACATCCGCGACGAAGCCCAACGCGCTGTTGGTCGTCGTGTTCCAGGTGGAGACGTACGTCCAGTTGGGGCCCCACGCGCGGTAGCCGTAATAGACGGTGCCGGTGACGCCGTAGCTGTTCTTCAGCGTGGCGACGGAGACGGACTTGGACCAGACCTTGGTCGTCGCGTTCTGCGTCATCACGTACGTCGCGGCCGGACTCGCGCCCTGGGCCGTCTTGTAGATCCACAGCTCGATGCGCGTGGCGCGCGACGAGTAGATGTTGAAGTTGATGTTGGCCTGCGTGGCGTCGTACTTCGCCCCCAGCGTCCAGGAGAGCAGCTCCTGCTCACGCTGCGCGGTGTCCTCCACTGCGGGCGCGGCGGGAGCGGGGACTTCGGCGGGTGTTTCCGGGGAGGCGCAGGAGACCAGCGCCGAGGCGAAGCCCACGGCGACAAGGGGATGCCACCGCGTGAGCCAGGGGCTCCGGCGGTGACGACGGGGAGGGGTCATCATGGATGTGGCTCCAGACGCGGCAAGCGAGGGTCACGACCGCTGCAAGGCCACCGGGCCCGCGACTACCCGGGGCCCGTCCGGTTCACCACCCCCACGACAGTGAAGTCAACCGCACGTTCCCCCACTCGCGCCCCCGGGCCCGCTCGCGTGTGACGCAAGACATGGCCCAGCGCGTCAAGACGTGTGACATCCCTGTTTCAAGAGGGATGTCACACGTCTGGGAAGCCGCTCAGGGGGCGGCGACGCAGGTCTTGCTGGCCCCACACACCAGGTCGAGGGCGCAGTCCTCGTTGCCCACGCACTTCGTGCCCTGGGGGCAGTCGTAGCCGCTGCCGCCGTTCATCCCGCTCACCTTGAAGTTGTTGTTGGCGACCTTCTCCGTCATCGCCTGGTTGCCGATGGAGCCCTTCAGCTTGTGGGCGACGTTCACGGTGATGGAGCCGGTGACGACCGTGGCTCCGATTTCGAACGGCTCCTCCACCGCGTTGATGGCGTCCCGGATGACGAGGGCGATCTGCGTCGCGGGCGTGCCGTTCGCCACGACCACCCGCTGGTTGGCGGCGTTCTTGAGCTTGTTGTCGCGGTCCAGTTCGAAGGTGACCGGCGTGTTGATGCCATCGCTGATGGTGAACGTCTCCTCGTCGACCAGGTTCGAGCTCGCCGTGGCCGTGATGGTGCCCGTCGCAGCCTGGAGCGTCTGCACCTTGCAGTTGGCGCTGCATGAGCCGCAGGCGAGGGTGTTGCCGTCGTCGCAGAGTTCATTCGAGGCGTTGGCGTCCACCACCCCGTCGCCGCAGACGTTGCCCTCGAGCGAGAGGACCGTCTGGCAGTCGTTGCTGCACCGCTTGCAGCTCGCCGTGCCGTAGGCGCAGGCGGTCTCCGTGGTGGTGTTGCCGTCGTCGCAGGCCTCGTTCGCCGAGTCCAGCACGCCGTCGCCGCAGACGTTGCCCGTGACGGAGACCAGTTCCTTGCAGTCGCCGCGGCACACCTTGCAGCTCGCCTGACCGTAGGGGCAGGAGGACTCCGTCTGCGTGTTGCCGTCGTCGCACACCTCGTTCGTGGAGCTGGGGTCCTGCTTGCCGTCGCCGCAGACGTTGCCCGTGAGCGGGAGGAGCGTCTGGCAGTCGCTGCTGCACCGCTGGCAGCTGGCCACGCCGTAGGGGCAGGCGGTCTCCGTGGTGGTGTTGCCGTCATCGCACGTCTCGTGGGCCAGGTCCGCCACGCCGTCGCCGCAGACGTTGCCCTTCACCGCCAGCAGTTGCTTGCAGTCGCCGCTGCACGTCTGGCAGTTGGCCACGCCATAGGGACAGGAGGTCTCCGTGGTGGTGTTGCCGTCGTCGCAGGCCTCGTGGGTCATGTCCCGCTGGTTGTCGCCGCAGACGTTGCCCTGGAGATTGAGCGCCGTCTGGCAGTCACCGCTGCACTTCTGGCAGCTCGCCTGGCCGTAGTCGCACGCGACTTCCGTCTTGGTGTTGCCGTCGTCGCAGGCCTCGTGGTCCGGGTCCTTCGCGTTGTCGCCGCAGATGTTTCCCGTGCGCGACAGGCTCTCCTTGCAGTCGAAGCGGCACACCTTGCAGTTGGCGGTGCCGTAGGGGCAGGCGTCCTCGGTCTCGGTGTTGCCGTCGTCACAGGCCTCGTTGGTGGCGTCCTTCACGTTGTCGCCGCAGACGTTGCCCTGGAGATTGAGCGCCGTCTTGCAGTCGCCGCTGCACGCCTGGCAGGTGGCGGTGCCGTAGTCGCACGCGGTCTCCGTGCGGGTGTTGCCGTCGTCGCAGGACTCCGGGCGGTCCGGTCCGTTGACGTTGACCACGCTGTCGCCGCAGATGTTCGGCTTGCAGGTGCCCAGGCAGTCGTCGTCGTCGCGCGTGTTGCCGTCGTCGCACTGCTCCTTCGCCGCCGTGTTGGTGACGCCGTCGCCGCAGGCCACGGGGGTGCAGTCCACGTCGCAGATGGCGGAGTTGGGCCCGTCGTCGCACTGCTCACCCGCGGCGGTGTTGAGGTACCGGTCGCCGCAGGCCGCGGGCGTGCAGTCCGCGTTGCACGTGCGGGAGTTGCCCGCCGTGTCGCACAGTTCGCCGCGCGTGATGTTGGTGAAGCCGTCGCCGCAGAAGGCGATGGTGCAGTCCGCGTCACAGGCGGGGCTGTTGACGGGGCCGGGGTTGTCGCACTGCTCGCCGGAGGACGTGTTCACCACGCCGTCGCCGCAGGCGCGCAGCGTGCAGTTGGCGTTGCAGTAGGCGGACTCGCCCTTGTCGTCGCACGCCTCGCCCGCGGTCCGGTTGACGATGCCATCACCGCAGACGCGCACGGTGCAGTTGAGGTTGCAGGTGGCGGACTCGCCCTTGTCGTCGCACTGCTCCTCGCCGTCGCGGACGCCGTTGCCGCAGCCTTCCGCGGACCGGCAGTCCGCGCTGCAACCGTCTTCGCTGACGTTGTTGCCGTCGTCGCAGATTTCACCCTTGATGACGTCGAGGACGCCGTTGCCGCACGTCTCGTTGGACTTGCAGTCGGAGCTGCACCCGTCGCCGTTGATGTTGTTGCCGTCGTCGCACTTCTCACCCTTGGCGACGTCCACGTAGCCGTTGCCGCAGCTCTCCTGGGAACGGCAGTCCTCGCTGCACCCGTCGCCGCTGACGGTGTTGCCGTCGTCGCACTTCTCACCCTTCGTGGGGTCGGTGTAGCCGTTGCCGCACGTCTCGTTGGACAGGCAGTCCGCGCTGCAGCCGTCGCCGCTGGCGTTGTTGCCGTCGTCGCACTTCTCGCCCACGGCCGTGTCCGTGACGCCGTTGCCGCACAGTTCGTTGGACTTGCAGTCCGCGCTGCAGCCGTCGCCGTCCCGGGTGTTGCCGTCGTCGCACTTCTCCTTCGTGACCTGGTCCACGACGCCGTTGCCGCAGGTCTCGGTGGATTTGCAGTCGCGGCTACAGCCGTCGCCATCCACGATGTTGCCGTCGTCACACTGCTCGTGGTCCTGGACGACGCCGTCGCCACATTCCGTGGAGATGCAGGTGGCCTGGTTCGCGGCGCACTTCAGGCCGTCCGGACACACCAGCCCGGCGGGGCAGTCCACCGTGGTGGCCTGGAAGCAGGAGGAGAGCAGCAGGAGCGGCGCGGCCAGGAGAAGCAGGGCGCGCGCCATGGAAGAGGGGGAGACGCGTGTCATGCGAGGACCTCTAGAAACGGAACGTGGCCACGGCACCGCCCGAACCCGCGCCGAGGAGCGGCGTGACCTGCACGGTCACCGCCTCCTGGCCCGGTTCGATGCGGTACGGCTTGGGTTGGTTGAGGACGGCGAGCACCGCGCCGGTGACGATGACGGCTCCGCCCACGGCGTACCCGGCGATGGCGCCGGTCTGCATCAGGTTGCCCTGCGAGCGCTCGTCGGCGACGGCGGCGGGCGGTACGCAGCCTCCGCATTCGGTGATGCCGGACTCGAAGGCTCGGAAGTGGTCGCGCGACTGGAGGTGCAGGAAGGTGCTGCCTCCCGCCACGGCCACGCCCGCGCCCATCACCAGCCAGGGCATCGCGGCGGACCAACGGCGCTTGTAGCGGATGAGGTCGTCGGACGTGAAGAGCTTCAAATCCAGCGCCGTCGTCTCACCGGGCAGCAGCGTGCGGCTCTGGTCGCTGGGCACGAAGCCCGCCATCGTCGCGGAGATGCTGTGCGCGCCGGGGCGCACCAGCCCCTCGTAGCGGCCGGGGGCCACGAACAGCGTCTGGCCGTCCATGGTCACCGTGGCGCCGGGCGTGGCGCAGGTGATGTCCACCCGCGCGAGCTGCTTCTCCACCAGCGTCTTGTAGTTGCGGGCGTACTCGTACTTCTCCTTCTCCAGCGGCGCCGGTCCGAAGCGCAGCGCCGCCACCAGGTGTTCGTGCACCTCCACCGGCTGGTCCAGGTTCATCAGCGCCAGTGCGAGGTTGTAGTGGATGGCCGGATGGTCCCAGCGCGCCAGCGCCTGGCGGTACTTCTCCACGGCCTGCACGAAGATGGATTCCTTCAAGAGCGCGTTGCCTTCGCCGAACAGCGCGAGCGACGCGTCCTGATCCGTCTTGGCGATGCCCTTCGCCCAGGGGCGCTCGTCCGCGCCGGGCTGCGAGCCCTCCAGCGTGCTGCTGGCCTGCTCCTGCTGGGACTCCACGGCCTTCGGCGTGGGCGGCGGGGGCATGGGAAGGGACTCGGAGAGGGGCGCGTCCGAGGGGGCCGGCGTGGCCTCGGCGGCGGTGGGCTTGCGCCGCCGCTTCGAGGAACCCGTGCCGGACACCTTCGCCGTGCCGGAGGTCTTGCCCGTGGCCTTCGACGCGGTGGGTTTCTTCTTCGTGCCCCGGGACGCCTTCGTGGTGCCTGTCCGTGGCGCCGGCTCCTGCGCCAGCGCGGGCACCGACTCCAGCGCCAGCAGCACCGACAACACGAACGCGGACCTGCTCATCACCCTGTTCAAGATGCTTCTCACTTCAGGACCTCGATGACCGGACTTCCGAGCTGGGATTGCAGACGGGAGACGCGCTCCTTCTCCCGCTTGAGCAACGTGGAGAGTTCTTCCGCCGCGCGGAGGGCGTCCTCGCGGGCGTCGCGCGCGGAGTCGGCGCTCTCCTCGGCGCGCTTCTTGGCGAACCGGGCGCGCAGCTGCGCTTCCTGGGCCCGCTTCAGCGCGGACACCAGTTCGTCGTTCTTGCTGAGCAGCTCCTGGTTGGCCAGCGCCACCTGCTCGTTGGCTGACTCCGCCGCCTGCTGCGCCTTCTGGCGCTCCAGTTCCTTGGCCTGCACCTCGGCCAGCCGCTGCTTGGCCTCGACTTCCGCGCTGCGGGCCGTGGACTCGGCGGCGCGCGCGATGATCTCCGCCGCCTGGGCCCCCTGGGCCTGCTTCTCGGCCTCCTGCTGCGCGTTGCGGATGACGACGAGCGCCACCACCGCCGCGATGACCAGGAGCCCCAGGAACGTCACGCTGCCGATGAGCAGCACCTGCTTCAGCCGGCGCCCCTTCTTCTGCTGCGCGAACACCGCCGTGAGGAAGTCCTGCTGCAACTGGGGCAGCTCTCCCCGGTAGCGCCGCTGGAAGCGCTGGGCCTCTTCCACCAGCTCACCGCGCCACAGCAGGTGCGCGTCGAAGTTCTTGCCCTGCCACTGCCGGGCCGCGTTGCGCAGCTGCTCCAAAAACGCGGAGTCCTCCTGGCCCTCGTCCAGCCAGCGCCGCAGCGTGGGCCAGCTGTGCAGGAGCGACTCGTGGACGATTTCGACCGTGGCGCCCGTGGCGCCGCCGCCGGTCTGCACCACCAGCAGGCGGGCCTGCACCAGGTGGTCGATGAGGCGCTGCATCTCCCCCGTGTCCTTCGTCAGCTCGCGCAGCTCGTCCAGGGACACGATGGCGCGCGTGCGCTCCGGAGTGACGAGCCGCAGGAAGAGTGCGCGCACCAGCGTGCGCTCCTGCGTGGACAGGCTCTCCAGCACGCTGTCCGCGTGGCTGGCCAGCGCGCCAGCGATGCCGCCCATGGCCTGATAGGCGCTCTCCGTGAGCAGCCGGTTGGTGACGTCGCGCGCCTCCCACAATTGCGTGGCCGCGAACTGCAACAGGGGCAGCGCGCCCTGGGATGCGTCCAGGTGCTCCAGCATGCTGGACACCATGGCGGGGCTTTCGAACTGGTAGCCCGCGCGCTCCGCGGGCTGCACCAGCGCGTCCTTCAGGCCTTCGCGGGCGGGCGCGGTGAGGAAGAAGAGCCCCTGGCTGAGCTCCGCCATGAAGCGCTCGTCCTCCGGCACGCGGTCCAGGAAGTCTGAACGGATGGAGAGGATGACCCGGATGGGCGTGGTCGCGTCGTCCGCGATGCCGGACAGGCACGCGGTGAAGGCCATCCGGTCCTGGACGTCCGGCACCAGCGTGTAGAGCTCCTCGAACTGGTCGATGAAGAGCAGGATGCGCCGCTTCTCCCGGCGCGCGCGGCTGCGCAGCACGTTGCCCACGTAGCCGGGCTCCGCGCGCAGCCGCTCCACCACCCGCTGCTGCTCCTGGAGGTCGTCCTCGATGGTGGTGGACGAGCTCATCAGCGGCGCGACGATGCTGGCCAGCGCCGACAGCGGACTGCGGCCGGGGCGGATGACCAACGCCTCCCACGGCGTGCCGGACCGCTTGAGCACGGGTACCAGACCCGCGCGCACGAACGACGACTTGCCCGTGCCGGACGGGCCCACCACGGCCAGGAGCGGCCGGTCGTTGATGCGGTTCACCAGCGCGGCGATTTCACGGGTGCGGCCGAAGAAGCGGTCCGCGTCCGCCTCCTGGAAGGAGCTGAGGCCCGCGTACGGGCTCTCGTCCACGCGCAGCTCGCGGCTCATGCGGCCGGGGAGGAAGGGCTCCAGCGCGCGCAGCAGCGAAGACGCGTCCGGGTAGCGGTCCTCCTTGCGCTTGAGCAGGCAGCGGTCCACGACGGCCGCCAGCTCCTGCGGCACGTCCGGCGCCATGGTCCTGAGCAGGGGCATGGGCTCATCCAGCATGCCCGTGACCATCAGCTGCGGACCGCGCAGCGGATCCAACGGGTGCTTGCCGGCGAGCATGCGGAACAGCATCAACCCCACGGCCCAGATGTCCGTGCGGTTGTCCACGGCGACTCCGATGCCCCACTGCTCCGGGGACATGAAGGCCATGGTGCCCATGATGGCGCCCTTGCGGGTGAGGTTGGACACGTCCTCGCCCATGCCCTCCACCGAGTGCAGCCGCGGCTGGGCCTGGGGGCCGCCCGCGGGCGCCTCCACGGGCTCGTCGCCCTGGAGCACCTTGGCGATGCCGAAGTCGAGCACCTTGATGGCGCCCGAGTCCGTCACGACGATGTTCTCCGGCTTGAGGTCGCGGTGGACGATGCCCTGCTCGTGGGCGCACTCCAGCGCCCGCACCACTGGCACCATCAGCTCCACCGCGCGCGCGGGCGGCAGGCGTTGGTTGCCCAGCACCTTCGTCAGCGGCTTGCCCTGCAGGTACTCCAGCACCATGAACGGGCCGCCGGGGAACTCGCCGACCTCGTAGATGATGACGATGTTCTCGTGGCTGCACCGCGCCGTGGCCCGCGCCTCCAGGATGAAGCGCCGGGTGATGTCGGCGTCCTCGCTGTGCAGGAACTTGATGGCCACCCGGCGTCCCAGCCGCACGTCGCGCGCGAGGAACACCGTGCCCATGCCGCCGGAGCCCAGCTCGCGGATGAGCTCGTAGTGCTGCAGGCGCATGCCCGGGCGCAGCGCGTGTCCCTGGATGGACGGACTGGTGTTGTTGCCGGTATCACCGGTGTCACCGGTGCCACCCGTGCCCGGACGCGACGGCCCGTCCCAGGTGGACGAGGACCCGGTGTTGGAACGTGACGGCGGCTCCACGGGCGCGGGAGCGGCTCCAAAGAGCGACTCCACGTCCGCGGCCTGTGTCCGGTCCGCGAGGTCCGAGGACACACCCGTTACGCCCACCGCGGGAGGCTCCCGCCGCACGGCACCTGCTTCGTTCTTCATCATGTCCGGCCACTTTTCCCGCGACGCATTCACAGCCATGGCGCGACCCGGACACCTCCGCCCGGTGCATCCATGCGCTGGCTACAGCCCCCCGGCCCTGCCACCACGGGCCGAAATCATACACGGACACTGCATCGCGGACACTTCACGCCCCTGCGTCAGAGGCGTGTCTGTTTTGACCTTGGGGGGGTAGGAAGGCAGACGAGCGCAGGGTGCAACGCCATGTGACATCTGCTCGCACACACGCGCGGAGAGTCATTGCGTCGCCGCGACACGAAGTGTGTCGGCCGCATGCGTGTTCCATAACGCAGGGACTGTTCCCGTGACGCGAGCGGTCAATATCTGGAATCACCAGAGTGAAAGAAGGCGGCTTCCAGTAAAAATCCAATCAATCTGTTTTACTTGATTGAAACAAGGAATCCATGGTTATTTGGATTCCCATGGTTCCTTCCACTCCGACCCAGACGCCCGCATCCGGTCCTTCGCGAGCACGGGGTGTCCCCTGGGTATGGGCGGGTGCGGGCCTGGTGGCCGTGTTGGCGGCCGTGGGGTTGATGTGGCGTGGCGGTGACGACGCGCAGGCGCCAGCGGCGGTGGCGGCCCCCGTTAAAGCCACACAGTCCCGAGGCTCGCAAGGTGGGAGTACGGGCGGGGGAGCGATGGCGGCTGGCGTGGAGGAGGCGGAGGCCGCGGAGCGCCGCTTCTCGGACCAGACGTGCTTCCCGGAGCTGGCGCGCTTCAACGACGGCGTGACGCTGGAGACGTTCCGTGATTGGGCCGCGCCGCTGCTCGCGTCGAAGGATCCGCTCGTCCGCGACTACCTGAAGTCGAAGCTCGCGGAGCTGATTGGCGACGACGCGAAGAAGGCGGGGCAGGTGGTGGACTGGGCCCGGGACGCGCAGGGCGCGGCGTTCCAGGTGTTGCTGTCCGGGCTGCGTGAGTCGGACGCGGTGCAGAAGCCGCAGGTCGCCGCACGGCTGCTGGAGGCGGGGTTGGACAAGGGGCTGCCCATCGAGCGGCGCGCGGGCATGCTCTCCGCGCTCGACACGCAGAAGCACCTGACGCCGGACGCGATGGACCGGATGGCGGAGTTCGCGCGCGACCCGGCGTCCACCGAGGCGGGCTGGGCCGCCACGCGCACGCTGGGCCGCGTGATGGCGCGCGAGTCGGAGAACCTGGGCGACGCGTCGCCGTACCTCGACCGGCTCATCACCATCGCCACGGACGCGCCGGACGAGCAGATCCGCCACCTGGCGCAGACGGCGCCGCTGCACAACTCACCCGTGCTGGACGCGAAGGCCACGGCCCGCTTCGAGCGCATCCTGCGCAGCGAGGGCAACGAGGACGGCCGAGACGCGGCGGCGCAGGTGTTGGCCATGTCCTCCGACAAGGAGAACGTGCTGAAGACGTTCACGGACGCCTTCCAGCGCGAGCAGTCGGTGTGCGTGCGCTGGGCGCTGTTCCGGTTCTCCGCGCGCGTCGCGGGCCGGGACGCCCTGCCGGTGATGGCGAACATGGCGACCGTGGATCCGCGCTTCCAGCCGCTCTACGGCATCTTCGAGACGCTCTACGCCCAGGGCAACGTCGACTTCATCCGCGTCTGGAATGAGCTGCCGGACCAGAACCCCTTCGGCTGCATGGACCGCCACAACTAGGAGCCCCGGCATGTCCCGCTACCTCCAAGGTCTTCGCGCGCTCGGGGGCCTGACGCTGATGTTCGCGTCCCCGGTCGTCACCGCTCAGTCCACGCCCTCCGCCGCGAAGCCCGTGCTGCAGGGAGAGAGCTGTTCGGTCCGTGGGTTGATGGATCAGCTCCGCCAGGGGATGGGCTCCAGCTCCAAGGCCTACCGCGACTACCTCCAGGTCGTTTTGCGCGAGGCCGCCGTGTCGTTGCCTTCAGGCGAACTGCACGCGGCGTTCGAGCGGGAGACGGACCCGGTGATGGTGGAGCAGCTGGCCGCGGCGCTGGTGGCGCGCAGCGAGCGCGAGGCGGAGAAGGACGCCATCCAGACCGTGGCCCGCCGCGCGCTGGAGGACCGTGACCCGTCCGTCCGCGCCGCCACCGTCCGCGCCATGCGCCGCACCGGCGCGCTGGAGAAGACGGGGGACATGTACGAGCGGCTCATGCGCGACGGCTCGCCGGAGGTCCGCATGGAGGCGGCGAAGAACCTCATCGAGGACAACGAGCACGTCTATTCCGCCCATCACGGCCCGGCCACGGACATGGCGGTGAACGCGGCGACGGCGTCCACGGATCCGAAGGTGACGGCGAAGATCCTGGAGTCCCTGGACACGCGCAAGATGGGGCCGGAGGCGGGGCAGAAGCTGCTCGGGATGCTGGGCCACGAGAGCGCGGACGTGCGGCGCTCGGCGGCGCTCGCGCTGGGCAGCGTGCCGGCGGCGCAGATGGCGCCCGCGCGCGAGGCGCTGGTGGGCATGTACCGGGGCGAGCGGGACACGGGAGTGCGCAAGGCGCTGGTGCAGGGCATCGCGGAGCTGGGCTTCGCGGACGCCGTGCCGGAGCTGCGCAAGTTGCGGAGCGTGGACCCCGGCATGGCGCCGGAGATCGACGCGTGGATCCGCGCCCTGGAATCAGGCGTTCAGGAGTGGGGCCTGCTCTTGAGAGAGAAGCAGCGGCAGCAACAGGTCCGTTGAGCGGCACCTCATGGGGCCGGACCCGCCGGCCCGAAAGGAACACCCCCGATGCGTCACATGAAGAAGAAGGCCTTCGCGGCCATCCTGGCCCTCGCGGTTCCCTCGGTCGCGGCTGCGTACTCGTACACCGTGAAGTCGCCCTTCCCTGGCACCGTCACGGCGACGACGAACTACTCCAGCGGCACGTTCCACGGCGCGGTGGACATCTCCAGCGGTCGTTGCAACTACTGGGGCGTGGAGACGGGCGTGGTGGCGTCCCTGTCCTGGAACGTGACCATCCGCACCTCGGGCGTCTATTGCAACGGCACGGGCAGCGGCACGCAGAACGAGGCGAAGCACGCCTTCTCCAACGGCAAGACGTTCCGCCTGTGGCACTTCATCAAGACGTCGGACTCGTTCGACCGCACGTGCAACCGCTGCCAGGTGGGCAACGAGGGCGGTACGGGCAACGCCACGGGCGCCCACGTCCATATGCAGTATGACCAGTCCGGCAGCAACCTGACCGGCTGGTACTCCGGCTACACCACCAAGGGTGAGGCCGTGGACCGCGCGGAGACCATCGGCGTGCTGCAGTAGTTCCGAGGTGACTGCCGGAGGCGGAGCGTCGTGAGGCGCTCCGGCTCCGGTGGGGTCATCGCGGCATGGATGCAGGCACCGGAACCGGAGCGTGTTCCACGCGCGCGGAGGCCGCGATGCAGAGCTGTGCGGCCCAGTACAGCAGCATGACGGCGTAACCCAGGCCTGGCAGGGGCGTGACGAAGAGCCGGATGGAGAGCAGCCCATCGCTGGCGGAGAACAGCAGCGCGCCCAGGAATGCCAGCCATTGCTCGTGCCGGGGAAGCTCCGGAGCGCTCAGCATGGCCGCCGCGCGCCAGCCCATGGTGCAGATGACGGCGACGTAGGCCGTCACCGGCGGCGCCATCCCGCCCAGGCCCGGCCACAGCGCCACGGTGGCGCCCACCGCCAGGAGCAGGAAGGGCAGGGCACGCAGCAGGGACAGGCGCCGCGTCACGGAGACGAACGCGGCGGTGTAGCCCAGGTGGGCCAGCAGGAAGGCGCCCAGGCCCGGAAGGAACAGGTCCGGGCTCACCTCTAGCAGCACGTCGCCGAGCAGAGACAGCGCCAGCCCCGTGAAGATGAACCGCGCATAGCGCCCCCGCGCGGGCCACAGCCACAGCAGCAGGCACACCATGGGCAGCGCCTTGGTGACGAGCCGCGCCTCCCGGAGCCCCACGTCCATGACGAAGAGGAAGCACACCGCGCCCGCGAGGCTCGCCGCCGCCAGGAGCTTCGTCCCACCTGTCCACGACTCGCGCATGGGACTCATGGCTCGAACGTCTGGATTTCAAGTCCGGCGGCGGCGAGCTCCGCCAGCGTGACCTTCTGCTCGAGGTGCTCCAAGGGGCATCCCCAGAGCGCGAGGATGGTCCGGTCCAACTTCTCGGCGAGCTTGAGTGAGGCCCGGGTGTGAGCCATCAGGCTATCCGCGACGTCCTCCGCCATGGGCCGAAGATGCGGCGGTATCTGTCGGTGGAACACCGAGAGTTGGAAGGGGTGGCCTTCAAGAACTCCCGATGCCTCAGAGGCCAGCGCCAGCAGTTTTCTCCGGAAGCGCCAGGCCCGTCCGAGCCCATCCGTGAATGAGGGCGAGTCCATCGCGCCGAGCGCATGCATGAGGTCGCTTCCCAGCGTCGCCTCCGCGAACGCGCGGCGCTGAGGGAGGTGCGCGAGCCCGAACCGTTCGAACAAGGCGAGCCCGAGCGGACGGTACCAGCCCGCCAGATCCTCTCGCTTGATCTCCATCATCCAAGCCAAGTCCGTGCAGATCGTGACGAGGTCCACTGGCTCAAGTGTCGCCTGCGGGTACAGGTAGCAGTAGTCGCGTGGGACGAAAGGGGTCGCTTGCTCCGCAGTCCAGGGCATCCGCCGAAGCTAGCACCCTGAATCATTCGAGCGAGATGGCCTCAACTCCTTGCATCAACGGCGTGGCTGGAGACTCAAGTGGATGCGCTCCTGTGATGTCTGCGGATAGGTCAGGAAAGACTCGATTGCGGCAAGAATGTTTCCAGTAACTCCTTCCATCACGCAGCCCCGCTGAAGCATACGGACGTCCAGCGGCCCGAGCTGAAGCTTTGCCAGCCGGCCGCTGTTCCAACTCAAAGGGAGAATTTCATGCGTCTGCCATTCGCAGGTCCGCTCGCGCTTACCGCGTTGCTGAGTTGTTCCCCTCCGCCGCTGGAAGAAAGTGGGCCGGCCCCCGCGAACTCTCGCGCGGGTCTGACTGAACCGCAGCCTCAATTGCTTGCGTCCTCAACCAACGCGCCCTCGGACGGACTGGCCTATGTGACCCTCACCGTCACGCCTCGCGACGCGAATGGTGAACCCCTGGGGACGGGGCTCCATGTCGAAGTCCTGAGCAGTGATGGGTCGGTCACGCTGGGTGGCACGGGACCTCCGCCTGCACCGTGAACACGCCGGGCGCGACGTGCCTCACGGCGGTGGACTCTGGCGCGGGGAGCTACGTCGTCACCGCGCGCAGCTCCACGGCGCTGACCGTGCCCACCACGTTCTCCGCCACCGTCACGGACGGCAGCGGCACGACCACGCTGCCGGACACGGCCTCCGTCACGTTCGACTCCACGCCCGCGCCCGCGAGCAACCTGCGCACGGAGCAGTTGGGAGACGGCAGCGCCAACTGTCTGGAGAAGGCGATGGGGCTGGCGCGGCCGGGGGACTCCATCGTCCTCATGCGTGACGCGAGCGACGGCGTGGGTCACGCCCTGGTGCGCAGGCCGGACGGCTCCGTGGTGGACCCCAACCACCCCACGGTGCGCTACGAGACGCTGGGCCAGTGGCAGGCGACGCACCCGCGCTACTCGCAGCCCGTCCCGGTGCCCGCCGGCAAGATGCAGCAGGTCCTCTCCACGCCTCCGGGACCCCAGCGCGAAGCCCTCATCCAGAAGCTGGGGCTGTCTGGCGTGGCGGACCGGCAGGTGGCGGACGGTGAGCGCTGGGTCTTGCCGAACGGCAACATGAACATCCGGAGTGGGCCGGGCGTGACCTTCGACGACATCGGGGACCTGACGGCGGGCGACAAGCTGAAGGTGATTGGCCAGAACGAGGATGCGTCCTGGCTGAACGTGGAACTGGAGAACGGAACCCAGGCCTGGGTGAAGGCGTCCCTGGTCAAGGAAGAGGTCGTCCCGCCGCCGCCCTATGAGTCCCCCTTCCCCCAATGGATGGCGGATGGCACGCGCCCGCCCGATATCGAGATGCACGTGTGGAACGCGCTGCCGAAGGAGAGCCGCGCGGAGATCATCCAGACCGCCCGCGAGAAGGTGGTGGCGGAGAACTGGCCGATGCCGGAGTTCGACGTCAACGGCCCGCCGCCGCCCTCCTTCAGTTCCATGGCGTGGAGCCACCTGCCCTCGGAGAGCAAGCAGGCCATCTTCCAGCAGGAATGGCAGGCCGCCGTGAGCGAGCAGACCCAGAAGCTCTTCAGTGGTGTGCAATCCGGAGGCGAGGTGCCGGAGCACTCCTTCCTCGGCACGGCCAGCACGCTGGGCCGTGGCAAGGCGGGCGAATGGCGTGAGTTCGCGGTGCATCCCCACTCCGCCGCGCAGTACCTCAACCTCAACTCGATGTGGGGCGGCGACTGGCGCACGGTCCACAAGAACCTGTGCGGCCCGCTGGCCGTGGGCGCGTCGATGGGGGTGCTGCCCCAGGAGGCGTTGACACGCTTCGCGGCCTCCAACGGAGACATAAGCGAGGGCCTGCTCAACACCGGGTACACGACCGGCAAGGACGACCTGATACCGATGTACACGGCCGAGAAATGGACCACGGACTACTCGTCGGGAGACGCGCTGCCTCCCGAGGACTTCGCGCGGTTCCTCGCCGACGGCAAGTCACTGGTCGCGTTGGTCAACATCAACCCGGACGGCGCGGATGGAATGCTGCGCGCCGGGGGCACGGCGCACTTCGTGAACGTCCGCGCGGTGGAGGAGAATGGCAACGGCGACTGGATGGTGCGCGTCTACAATCCCTACCAGAACCGCGAGGAGGTCTACTCGTGGAAGGACTTCAAGGCTTCGTGGACGCAGACCGAGGGCAATAACGCCTACGGCCTGCTCATCGCCACGCCGCCCCCGCCGGACGCCGCGCCGACTCCCTAGCCCGGCGGTGGAGCCCCCAGCACCACCGCGCCGCGGCCCCGGCGCTGCTCGCGGACCCACTGCTTGGAGGAGTGGAGCTTGCGCAGCGCGCCTCGCAGCGAGGGCTGCTGGCTGGCCATGAGCAGCAGGTAGCTCCACACGGAGCTGCCCCGGCGGTTCAGCAGCGAATGGGCGAACTGGGTCGCGTCCTGGTTCACGTAGTTGGGGACGTTCTCGAACCACTCGGAGCTGCTGCGCGCCGCCAGCTGGATGGCCAGCAGGGAGGCGCGCCGCTCCTCGTCATACGCCTCCAGCGCGGTGGGCACGTCCGGCTGCGTTCGCAGCTGCCGCGCCAGCCCGATGGCGTCCTGCATGGCCAGCTTCGTCCCGGAGCCGATGGAGAAGTGCGTGGTGTGCGCGGCGTCCCCCATGAGCACCACGTTGTCGTGGTACCAGCGCTCGTTGGTGATGCGCTTGAAGTTGAGCCATGGCGCCCGGCCCATGCCCTTCAGCTGGTTGAACAGCGACTTGCCCTGGAGCCGGCTCTGGAAGATGCCCTCCAGCTTCCGGAGCGTCTCATCCGGTCCCAGCGCGTCGAAGCCCAACGCCTTCCAGGTCGACTCCTGGCACTCCACGATGCAGGTGCTGGTCTCGCTGTTGAAGCGGTAGCCGTGGAACCAGAGCCATCCGGCGGGCGTCTCCTCGAAGGCGAAGGTGAAGGCGTCGAACACCTTGTCGGTGCCCAGCCAGATGTACTTGTTGCGTCCCTCTTCCACGTGCGTCTGGAAGTGATGGGCATGGCGCTGGCGCAGCCGGCTGTTGACGCCGTCACAGGCGACGACGAGGTCCGCGTCCATGAACGCGGCAAGGTCCGTGACGTCGTGCTCGAAGCGGACGTCCACGCCCAGCCCCCTCGCCCGCCGGATGAGGATGTCCAGCAGCCGGTCCCGTCCCAACGCGAAGCCATAGCCGCCGATGTGCGTCGCGTACCGGCCCCGCAGGTGCACCTCCTGCGTGTCCCAGCGCGCCGCGGCCTGGGCGATCCGCTGCGCGCTCACCGGGTCGTTGCGGAAGAGGTCGTCCAGCAGGTCATCCCAGAACACGACGCCCCAGCCATACGTCATGCCCGGTGGGTTGCGCTCGACGACGGTGACGTCGTGCTTCGGGTTGGACAGCTTCGCCAGGATCGAGAAATAGAGCCCGGCAGGGCCTCCGCCAACACAGACCATCTTCATCGAATCCCCCCAGCGCGCGAACGGCCCGGATGCTACCGGCCTGTCAGGGAAATCGACGCTGGCCGGAAGCGCTGTCTGTCGTTGCAGGCAGGACAGAAGGGCTGGGGGACGATTCAGGAGCGGACGGTGCGGCGGCCTGTCAGGGCATCGCCGCCCGGGCTCAGTGTCCGCGCACCGCGAAGATGGGATGGGCGAGCTCCCGGGGGAAGTAGTTGATGGTCCCGAACTCGTCCCCCAGTTGGTCTCCGCCGACGGCCAGGGGATTGCCGTAGACGTTGCTCAGCATGCTCGCGCCCCGGGAAGTCATCGTCAGCAGCGGGAGGTAGGGATGCTCCTCCTTGTAGACCGGGACGAACAGGTCCTCGTCATAGCGGCGGATGTAATTGATGATCCACAGCCGGTTCATCCGCAGGGAGTAGACGGCATTGCGCCGCGGGTAGCCCGCGTCTTCATGGGAGGTGAACTCGGCGATGTCCGGTTCGATGAGGTGCGCGTCGTGGCTCTTGTCCGCTTCGATGTTGCTTGGGTACTCCTTCAGGTGGAAGAGGAACAGGATGTCCGGCTGGGGTCCGGAGACGTCGTAGACCAGGTGGCAGTGGAAGAGGTCCGCGCGACTGAAGGTGACGGCGCACTTCGTCCAGAGGTGATTGCCGCTCTCCGCCCCGGCCTTCACCGCCTGGAAGAGGCTGACCACGAACGCTTCGATCTTCGGCTGCTTGAACAGTCGCCACTCGGTGCCGACCTTCGCGCCCCACTTGGCGATGTGATTCGCGACGGTCCTCTGCTGGCTGTCCTTCTGCCGGAGCCCCGCGGGGTTGCGCTGGGCGGGGTTGCGATTGCCATCCGCCTCCTGGTCCAGCGCGACGTCGGTGACGACCGTGCTGTGCGCCCCTCCCGCGAGCAGCGCGCAGACCGCGCCAACGTTCGCGTTGCTCAGGGCGGCCATCAGCTCCGCGGGCGGCTTCGGTGGCGTCACCACGTGGACGTAGGCGCTGCTCGTGGACTGCTGCTTCAACAACCGGACGGTGGCTTCCTCGGCCATGGCGTGTCTTCCCTGAAAGGTGAAACGCGCATCATACTCCGAGTGAAGAGGATTTCCGGCTCGCGCGGCGGCGTCTCGCGCCCACGGACCCCGGGGGCAGGTGGAGGTGCTCGTCCAGGAACGCGAGGAAGGCCGCGAGCCGGCGGCCCGGTTCGCGCCCGGCGGTGTGGACCGCGTGCAGGTCGATGTCCGGCAGCGTGAAGCGGTCCAGCGCGGACACCAGGTGGCCGGAGGCGAGCAGTGCCTCCACGTCCCAGGTGGACTTGAGGATGACGCCCGCGCCCGCCAGGGCCCAGTCCTTCAGCACGCCGCCGTCGTTGGCGGTCCGGTCCCCGGACACGCGCACGTGGAAGACGCGGCCGTCCTCGTCGCGGAACGCCCAGCTCGTCTGCGGCGCGCCCGGACGCGCGAGCACCAGGCAGTTGTGGCGCGTCAGGTCCGTGGGCTTGCGAGGCGGCGGGTTGCGGGCCCAGTACGCGGGCGCCGCGCACACCACGCGCCGGCCGGAGACGATGCGCCGCGCAGTCAGCCGCGAGTCCGCCAGCTGCCCGAAGCGCAGCGCCACGTCGATGCCCTCCTCGATGAGGTCCAGCACCCCGTCGCTCAGCACCAGCTCCACGCGCACCCCCGGATGGAGCCGGAGGAATGCGTCCACCAGCGGGGCCACCCGCGCGCGGCCGAAGTCGTTGGTGGCGGTGACGCGCAGGAGGCCGGTGAGGGGACCCTCGCGCCCGCCCACGCCCGCCTCGCTCTCCGCCAGGTCGGTGAGGATGCGCTGACAGTCCGCGCGGTAGCCCTCGCCCTCGGGTGTCAGCGACAGCCGCCGCGTGGACCGGGCGAGCAGCCGCACCCCCAGCCGTGCCTCCAGGCGCTGGAGTCCCAGCGTCACCGTGGAAGGCGCCACGCCCCGGGCTCGCGCGACGGCGGACAAGCTGCCCCGCCGGGCGATGTCGAGGAACAGCTCCATCTCGTCGAAGCGATCCATTGTTCGAAACTATCGAATGCTGGTTTGCACGGCGTGGCCATTGTTTCGGAGGCTCGCGGACCGCATACCCAGGAGCCTCAGGCCGTACTCCTCTTTTCCCGGGACACCCCATGCGCATCGAACTCACTGGAAGGATTGCCCTCGTCACCGGCTCCACGGCCGGCATCGGCCTGGCCACGGCGAAGGGGCTGGCGGCGGCGGGCGCCACGGTCATCGTCAACGGCCGCACGCAGGCGGCGGTGGACCGGGCCATCGCGGCGGTGCGCGAGGCGGCCCCGGGCGCCACGGTGAAGGGCTTCGCGGGAGACCTGAGCACGGCGGAGGCCACCACGGCGCTCGTCGCGGCGCACCCCCACTGCGACGTCCTCATCAACAACCTGGGCATCTTCGGACCGAAGGACTTCTTCGACGTGTCCGATGAGGACTGGAGCCACTTCTTCGAGGCGAACGTGCTGTCCGGCGTGCGGCTGTCGCGCGCGTACCTGCCGGGGATGCAGAAGCAGGGCTGGGGCCGCGTGGTGTTCGTCTCCTCCGAGTCCGCGCTGAACATCCCCACGGAGATGATCCACTACGGCGTCACCAAGACGGCGCAGCTGTCCGTCGCGCGCGGCCTGGCCAAGCGCATGGCGGGGACGGGCGTCACGGTCAACTCCGTGCTGCCGGGGCCCACCCTCTCCGAGGGCGTCCGCACGATGTTCCGCGAGGAGCACGAGAAGTCGGGCCGGTCCTTCGAGGACCTCGCCGTGGACTTCATCCAGGCGAACCGGCCCAGCTCCATCCTCCGCCGCCCCTCCAGCGTGGAGGAGGTGGCGAACATGATTGTCTACGTCGCGTCACCCCAGGCCTCCGCCACCACCGGCGCCGCGCTGCGGGTCGACGGGGGCGTGGTGGACTCCATCGCCTGAGCGCGACGAAAAAGGGACCCTCCGGTCGCGGAGCCGGCGGTGGGGCGTCGCGTGTGCAACAGTGCGGGCAGCCGGTGGGGTTCAGGGACGGGCAGCTCTGGCGATAGTCCATCGCATCCCGCCCCGCGGCTGATTATGCCTGGGGACTCGACTCCCCGGGTGGGACCCTCAGGACTTCATGCCCAGTATGACCCGTCACGATCCCGCGCCATCCCCTTCGTTGAGCGCGGTGGGACGCGCGCTTCCGCCGCACTACGCCAGCCAGGAGCAGCTCATCGCGGCGCTGCGCGACCTGTGGGCGACGAAGCACTTCAACCTGGAGCGGCTGGAGGACCTGCACCGCAACGTGCAGGTGGGCGGCCGGCACCTGGCGCTGCCGCTGGAGGAGTACCCGGCGCTCGCGACGTTCCAGCAGCGCAACGACGCGTGGATCCGCGTGGCCACGGAGCTGTCGGAGAAGGTGGCGCGCGAGGCGCTGTCGCGCGCGGGGCTCACACCGAAGGACGTGGACCATGTCTTCTTCGTCACGGTGACGGGCATCGCCACGCCCAGCGTGGACGCGCGGCTGGTCAACCGGATGGGCCTGCGCGAGGACGTGAAGCGCACGCCCATCTTCGGCCTGGGCTGCGTGGCGGGCGCGGCGGGCCTGGCGCGCGCGTCGGACTACCTGCGCGCGTTCCCGAAGCAGACGGCGCTGCTCATCGCCACGGAGCTGTGCTCGCTCACGCTCCAGCGCGAGGACCTGTCCATCCCCAACATCATCGCCTCCGGCCTCTTCGGTGACGGCGCGGCGTGCGTGGTGCTGCGGGGCGCGGAGGCCCCTGCCGCGGGCCCGCGCGTGGTGGGCTCGCGGTCGGTGTTCTACCCGGACACCGAGCGGGTGATGGGCTGGGACGTGGTGGACACGGGCTTCAAGGTGGTGCTGTCCGCCAAGGTCCCGCAGCTGGTGAAGGAACACATCCGGGGCAACGTGGATGGCTTCCTGGCGGAGCACGGGCTGGCCCGCCAGGACGTGAAGCACTGGGTGGCGCACACCGGTGGCCCCAAGGTGCTGGAGGGCTTCGAGTCCGCGCTGGAGCTGGAGTCCGGCGCGCTGGAGCGCTCGTGGAAGTCGCTGCGGCAGGTGGGAAACCTGTCCAGCGCGTCGGTGCTCTTCGTGCTGGGTGAGACGCTGGAAGAAGCGGACGCGGTGCCGGGCGACTGGGGCGTGGTGATGGCCATGGGTCCGGGCTTCTGCGCGGAGATGGTGCTGGTGCGATGGTGACCGGAACGCAGGCGTTGTTCGCGGGCTTCATGGGGCTGCTCGTCGCGGAGCGGCTGTTGGAGTTGGTGCTCTCCAAGCGCAACGCGGCGCGGGCTTTCGCGCGGGGCGGGGTGGAGACAGGGCAGGGGCACTACCGGTTCATGGTCGTGTTCCACACGCTGTTCCTCGTCGCGTGCGTCGCGGAGGTGTTCGGACTCCAGCGTCCCTTCTGGGGCGTGTGGAGTTGGGCGGCGCTGGTGGGCGCGGCGGTGGCGCAGGGGTTGCGGTACTGGGCCATCGGGACGCTGGGCGACCGGTGGAACTCGCGCATCATCGTGGTGCCGGGGCTGGCGCCGGTGACGGGCGGGCCGTACCGGTTCCTGCGTCATCCGAACTACGTGGCGGTGGTGTTGGAGTTGTTCTGTGTGCCGCTCATCCACGGGGCGTGGGTGACGGCGGTGGTGTTCACGGTGGGCAACGCGGCGCTGCTCTACGTGCGCATTCGCGCGGAGGAGGCGGCACTCGGGGCGGTGTACTCCGAGGCCTTCGCCGACCGTCCCCGCTTCATTCCGGAGGTTCGCCGTGGCTGACATCGAGATGGAGGCGGTGGCGGAGATCCGCCGCATCGCCCGGGAGGAGCTGGAGTTCGAGGGCGCGGTGGAGCCCGCGCACGACCTCTTGCGCGACCTGCACCTGGACAGCCTGGGGCTGACGGTGCTGGCGGTGGGCCTGGAGAATCGCTTCCGGGTGCTGCTGTCGGAGGAGGACGCGCAGGGCGTGCGGACGGTGGAGGACTTGGCGCGGCTGGTGGCGGCGCGGGTCGAGGCCGCGAAGCCGGACGTGGGAGCGCACCCGTGAAGGGGCCGCCCCTGCCGGCGCTGAAGCACGCCACGGTGAACGCGATGCTGAAGGCGACGTCGCACACGTCGCTGGGGCTGGTGTTCGTGGACGCCTCCGAGCACGAGACGTCCCTGCCGTGGGCGCAGGTCTACCGGCGGGCGAAGCGCGCGGCGGCGGGGCTGGCGCGGCTGGGCGTGCGTCCGGGAGACCGGGTGGCGCTGCTGTTGCCCACGTCGCCCGCGTTCATGGATGCGTACTTCGGCGCGCTGCTGGCGGGCGCGGTGCCGGTGCCGCTGTATCCGCCGGTGCGGCTGGGGCGGCTGGACGAGTACCACCGCTCGACGGCGCGCATGCTCCAGCTGACGGGCGCGGTGGTGGTGCTGACGGACACGCGCGTGCGGCTGCTCCTGGGTCCGAGCATGGCGCTGGCGCGGCCCAGGCTGGGCTGTCACACGGTGGACGCGGTGATGCACGGCGACGACGACCTGGAGGTGGAGGTGGGGCCCGACGCGCTGGGGCTCATCCAGTTCTCTTCTGGCTCGACGGTGGAGCCAAAGCCGGTGGCGCTGACGCACGGGGCGCTGTTGGCGCAGGTGGCGGCGCTGGAGGCGGCGATGCCGGTGGCCCCGGGCGTGACGCCGGTGGGCGTGAGCTGGCTGCCGCTGTACCACGACATGGGGCTCATCGGCTGTGTGCTCGCGGCGCTGTACTACCCGGGCAGCCTGGTGCTGATTCCTCCGGAGACGTTCCTGGTGAGGCCGGCGCTGTGGCTGCGCGCGCTGTCCAGGCATCGGGGCTTCGTGTCGCCCGCGCCGAACTTCGCCTATGGGTTGTGTTTGAAGCGGGTGAAGGACGCGGACCTGCAGGGCGTGGACCTGTCCGGGTGGCTGCACGCGCTCAACGGCGCGGAGCCGGTGTCCGCGGACACGCTGCGTCGCTTCGCGGAGCGGTTCGAGAAGTGGGGCTTCTCCGCGCGGGCGCTGCGGCCGGTGTATGGCTTGTCGGAGGCGTCGCTGGCGGTGACGTTCCCCCCTGCGGGCCGGGGGCCGCGCGAGCTGGGCGTGGATTCGGACGTGCTGGCGCGCGAAGGGCAGGCGCGTGATGGGGCACGCACGCTGGTGAGCGTGGGCACGCCGGTGGCGGGCTTCGAGGTGCAGGTGCGCGGCGAGGACGGCGCGGTGCTGCCGGAGCGTCAGGTGGGTCGCGTGTTCACGAAGGGACCGTCGGTGATGCGCGGCTACTTCGAGGACGCGGAGGCGACGGCGCGAGCGCTGGTGGAGGAAGGCTGGCTGGACACGGGGGACCTGGGCTTCAGCGCGGACGGGGAGCTGTACCTGACGGGCCGCGCGAAGGACCTGGTCATCATCCGGGGCGCGAACCACGCGCCGCAGGCCTTCGAGGATCCGCTGCTCAAGGTGGACGGCGTGCGCACGGGCTGCGCGGTGGCGCTGGGCTTCACGCCCGAGGGCGGCCAGGACGAAGCGTTGCTCATCCTGGCCGAGCGCGCGGAGCGGGGCGCGGACGTGGCGTCGGTGGAGGCGGACATCCGCGCGGCGGTGGTGGAGGCGACGGGTGTGCAGCCACACACGGTGCGCCTGTTGGAGCCAGGGACGCTGCCTCGCACGTCCAGCGGCAAGCTGCGCAGGAGCGAGGCGCTGCGGCGCTACCTGGCTGGGGAGCTGACGGCGCCGAAGAAGGTGGGCGCGGTGGGGCTCGCGGTGGAGATGGCGAAGAGCGCGCTGGCGATGGTGCGCGCGGAGCACGACTCGTGATGTGGCTGGACACGTGAAGCGTCACGACGTGGTCGTGGTGGGCGGAGGCCCGGCCGGTCTCGCGGTGGCCATCACCGCGGCACGGCGCGGGCTGGACACGGTGGTGCTGGAGCGCGCGTCCACGCCCGTGGACAAGGCGTGCGGTGAAGGCCTGATGCCCTCCGGCCTCGCGGCGCTGGAGCGGTTGGGCGCGCTCGCGCACCTGGACCGGAGCGACAGCTCTCCCTTCGTCGGCATCCGCTACGTGCAGGAGGACGGCAGCACGGCGGAGGGAAAGCTGCCCGCGCCTGGAGGACTGGGAGTCCGCAGGCTGGCCCTGTCCCATGCGCTGGCGACCCGTGCGCGCGAGGTGGGCGTCGACCTGCGCGAGCACACGCATGTCGTGTCGCACGTGCGCACGCCGGACGGGGTGACGCTGGAGACGCCCGTGGGCCGCGTGTCCGCGCGCTTCCTGGTCGCGGCGGACGGCTTGAACTCACCGCTGCGCAAGGCCGAGGACCTGGACGTGGAGCAGGACGTGCCCCGGCGCTACGGACTGCGGCGCCACTTCCGGCGCGTGCCCTGGACACCCTACGTGGAGGTGCACTTCGCCTCCGGCGTCGAGGCGTACGTGACGCCCGCGGGAGCGGAGCGCGTGGGCATCGCGTTCCTCTGGGAGGACGGAACGGTGCCGGGCCGCGTGGGCTTCGACGCGATGCTGGAGCGCTTCCCCCGCCTCGCGGAGAAGCTCACCGGCGCGGAGCCGGACTCCCAGCCACGCGGCGCCGGACCCCTGGCCCGTGTGGCCCGCACGCGCATCGCGGATCGCTTCGCCCTCGTCGGTGATGCCGCCGGCTACGTGGACGCGCTGACAGGCGAAGGGCTCACGCTCGCCTTCGCCTGCGCGGAGTCCCTGGGCGCGCTGCTCCCGGATGCGCTGGCGAAGGGCGCGGGCCGCGACACGTTGCTGCCCTACGAACACACCTTCCAGCAGGTGTTCCGCAAGTACGCCTGGACCACGCACGGCCTGTTGATGCTCGCGCGCCGCCCGCGCCTGCGAAGGCCCGTGGTGCGCCTGCTGGGCCGAGCCCCCTGGCTCTTCGAGCGCATCCTCGCCGCGGTGGTGACGTGACCTGGAAAGCCCGGACCCCCTGCCCCCGGACGCGGATCCGCACGGCCTGGCCCTTGTTCCACCGCCGCGCGCCGGGGACACTCGTCCCCATGGCATCTGGCCCCGCGGCTTCGCGTCCCTGGTTCGCGTTCTCCCTCGACCTGGCTCCGGCCGCGGCGAGCCGGCACCTGCACGGCCTGCCCCCCGTGCCCGACTTCCCCGAGGGCGAGCTCGCCGAGGCCCTGGACGTGGACGTCGTCTATGACGTGCACGTGCCCAACTGGGGCGGCCGGGTCGCACGCCTGGTGGATGCTCCCGGACACCGGCTGTCCGGGCGCCTGCGCCCCGTTGCCACCGAGTCCTGGCCCGTCCTCGCCCGCCTGGAGACCGCGCTCGCCCTGGCCACCGAGGAGCGCCCCGTGAAGGTGCGCACCGCCTCCGGCACCGTGGTGGATGCCCACGCCTTCACCCCCGCCGAGCGCAACGCCTCCACGCAGGGGCCCGTCAGCGAGGCCTTCCTGATCACCCTCGCTGTCGCCGCCGAGCGCGCCCGACTGCCTGCTGCCGTCGTCGAAAAACTCCAGGCCGAAGCCCGCATCGTCCACGCCGTCCAGCACGCCCGGCCCGACGGACACCGCCCTCCGCCCCCCTCGAAGTCCGGCATTAAGTGACAGCCGGGTCCAGCCGGACCGAAAAACGCCCTGCCTGCTGAGAAAAAGGGCGGAGTGACGCAACCGGGTGCCGCGTCACTCCGACGATGAAGAACAGGGGCCCTCCCCGATCGTCACCCCCGCCGGCCCCGAGGACGTTCACCGCATGTCGCTGCGAATCCCGACGGGAGTCTCCACCCCGCGTCCCACGCCCGCGAACGCGGCTGTCCCCACCGCCGCGCCCGCGAACACCGCGGTGCCCGCTGGGGCGGATGCTCCCGTCAGCGCGCCCGCGTCGAATGTCGTGGCGCCCACGGGGGGCAGCTGGAAGCGCTCCGCCACCAAGGAGGTGGCCATCTCCGACCTCCAGCAGAAGTTCGGCTGGACGGACGAAAGCTGGCAGGGGCGCCTGCTGCACGCGGCGGACGAGGGCGTTGATGGAAGCCGGGCCTCGAACGGCCAGGTGTCCGCGGCGGAGCTGGAGTCGTATCTCTCCGCGCCCACGGACGCGCAGTTCCTCACGTCCACGGCCATCCAGCAGCAGCGCGCGGCGCTCGACGCGAAGCTTCAGGGGGGCGCGCAGTCCGCGAAGGTGGACAGCTTCGAAAGCCCCTGGCAGCAGTCCGTGGCGAAGCGCGCGGACCTCCTGGGCGGCAACGGCGACGGAGAGCTCTCCGCCGACGAGCTGACGGCCTACATCAACGCGTCCAAGGCGAACCAGGCCAAGGGCACGGGCACTGCCGCGAACACGCAGTGGGTGCCGGATCAGCAGATGGCCACCTTCCAGAGCCGCGTGGCGGAAGTGGCCGGCGAGGTGGATCCGCTCCAGGGCGTGGGCGGAAGCGGCGCGACGCCCGGCCTGAACCTGGTGAAGGAGTACTCGCGCACGCTGATGGACACGGACAAGAACGTGCCCACGTTCGTGAGCTACATGCTGTCCGCGGCGGACGTGAAGGAGACGCCCGCGGACGTCAGCCGGCTCAACAGCACCTTCGTGCGCGACCCGGAGCTGAAGCAGGGCGGCGTGGTGGACTCCGACTACAACAACACCGGTTTCGACCGGGGGCACATGAAGCCGGCCGAGGACTCGCCCACGCAGGCGGCGATGAACGAAAGCCACTACATGACCAACATCGCGCCCCAGCACGGCAACCACAACCAGCAGGTGTGGCGCACGCTGGAGCGCGGCGTGTCGGAGATGATCAAGGAGACCGGCGGCAAGGCCTACATCGTCACGGGCAACCTGTACCTGGACGACAAGGGCAAGCCGCTGCCGCCCGAGTCCCTCCAGACGACGGGCTCGAAGGCGGACCGGCAGATCGCGGTCCCCACGCACAACTTCAAGACGGTGCTCCTGGAGCTGCCCAACGGCAACCTGTCGATGTTCGCGTACATGGTGCCGAACGCGAAGGAAGGCCCGTCCAAGAAGGAGGACATCCTCCCGCTGCTCCAGCAGTCGCGCGTGCCGGTGGACCAGATTGAAGGACTGCTGGGCCAGGACCTCTACGCGCAGCTGCCCAAGGGCGTGCAGTCAAAGCTGGAGAAGGACACGTCCGCCGCGGGCGTCTTCCAGCAGCAGAGCCTCTACGAGTCCGCCACGCTGCTGCGCGCCCCCTGAGCCTCTGTCGGGGGCCGCACACGCTGGACAGAGGGAACAGGGAAGGCTCAGCGCCGCACGCGGTACCGGAGCCACACGATGCCGGAGTCGCGGCGCTCCACGTGGGTGAGCTCCAGCGCGGCGCCCGCGCCGGTGGAACCCTGGGGCCGGTCGAAGAGGGTCGGCGTGCCGGGCAGGCCGTCGGCGGTGGGGTGCACGAGGAGGCTCACCTCGTCGATGAGGCCCGCGGCGAGGAAGGAGCCGTTGATGCCGCCGCCGCCCTCCAGCAGCACGGTCTTGATTCCGAAGGTGTCTCCGAGCTTCTCCAGCACGCGGGCGAAGTCGATGTCCTGCTTGCCGCCGAAGACATAGGAGACACCGCGCTCGCGCAGGTGGGCGAGGTGCGCGTCGGAGACGGACTCCGTGAGCACGACGACGAGGTGATCATCGTCGATGGCGCCGGACTCCCAGTTCAGCTTGCCGTGGGCATCCAGGGCGATGGCGTGGGACTCCGCGTCCTTGCGAGCGACGAAGTCCGTGCGGGGCAGGGGAGATGCCGGAGCGGGCTTGGACACGTCCCCTTCCGCGGCGAAGTCCTCCATGGTGATGCGGCCGCACATCCAGGCATCGGCGTCGAAGGTGTCAGCGGTGCGCTCGTATTCACCGCGCATCGATGCCGGGTCGGGCCAGTGCTTGACGACGATGCGCCCGTCGATGGACGAGATCATGTGGCAGATGACATGGGGCTTCATCGGGTGGCTCCGGAGCACGGCCCTCCTTCAGGTGGCGGGCGGCGGAGCGCGGATGGTTCCCGAGGCGCCACGGACTGTCGAACCGATTCCGCGTCGGTCCGTTCACAATCCCGCGAGCCGCTACTGCGTCGCGCCGGGTGAGTCGGAGTCCTCGGCGGTGGAGGCTTCCTTCGACGGAGTGGACTCCCCGGTCTCCGGCGTCTTGAGGGGCTCGGGTTCCGTCTTGCCCACCCGGATGACCACCGGGCCGGATCCAGTGGGCTGGGTCGAGAGCCGGCTCCTTGTGGGCGTCGGACCAATTCCCACGTAGGAGCAGCCGACCAGGGCGAACAGCGGAACAGCGGCGAGCAGTCGGCGCATGAGACGGAAACCCCCGGGACAGGATGGAACGCACGCGCATCCAAGCGGACGTCCTGGTGGGAAGTCCAGCCACGGTGGTGTTCAGCCGGTGGCCGTCGTCCGGGTGAACTCCATCACCCAGTTGGTCTCCCAGGTCTCTCCGTCGAAGGAGAAGGCCTGTTCCCAGCGCGCCCGGTCGTTGCCCAGGCGGGTCCAGTGGAACACGACCTGGACCGTTCGGCCTCCTTCGGTGTCCTCGCCGTAGAAGCGGCCGTGGTCGCCGGTGAAGCCTCCGTGCACGGGTGGCTGGAGCACCGCGTGGCGACTGTCGATCCAGTGGATGGACCAGCGGCGCTCCCGAGCGTCGAACAGGCGCAGGGCCATGCCGGAGAAGCCCCGCTCGAAGACGGTCTCCTCGACGTTGGACAGGCCGCCCAGGTGGGGTTGGCAGCGCATCCTGGACGTGAACTCGTCCCAGTCGTCACTGCCTGTCAGCCGTTGCTTGAGCTTCCGGTTCACGCACGTCCATTCGCCCATGAGGAAGTCGAAGTCGTGCACGTCGCCCGTGGGCAAGGGAGGAAGAGGCTTCATGGAGCGGATCCTTTCAGCGCAGCTCGGAGCGCGCGGTGGGGGATAACGTCAGGTGTTCGAGCGGCGCGCTCAGCCACGGTTGGAGTGGCTCCGCCCAGCCCTTCGCCGCGGATCGGCGGCGCGCATCCGGGAACACGGTGAGCCAAGCGAAGACGTGCTCGCCCGTGCGCACGGGCAGGGCAGGGAAGGTGTTCTCCGCGGGCTCGGTCTGGAACAGCGCTTTCGGTGTGGCCCCCAGCTCCGTGAGCACCGGGCGCACGTGATGTTCGAAGCAGGTCATGAGTGCTTCATCGGCGGGAGCCTTCAAGTAGCAGAGCGTCACCTCCACCCGGGAGTCCGGACGTGCGTCCGCGCCCGGTGGCGGTCGGGGCGTGCCTGGATGCACGAGGCCCGTGTCCGGTCGCACCGGCCGCAGGAGCAGGACGTTGTCGGAGTCCTGCATGGTCACGTTCGCGGCGTTGCGGTGCTCCTTCCACACCGGGCCGCCGTAGAACGCGCCCAGGGCTTCGCGCCGTGAGGCCATGTCGCGGAAGCCTCGCAGCCACACGAACCGGTCCGGACGGTCCTCGTCGCGGAACTGACCGACGAGGTGCATGCCGGTGGCTTCCTGCGACTCGATGAAGGCCCGTTCGAAGAGCGAGATGAGGACGTCCCGCTGACCGGGATGCAGCGTGTACTGGCGCAGTTCGAGGACCGAGCAGCAGGGAGACGGAGACGGCATGGAGGCTTCTTGCCAGGGAACTGGTAGGGTCATGAAGACCACTTCCGCCAGAATCGGCCATACCAGTTGAAGACCTCCACCGGCGTCGCGTCATCGCTCCTCTTGCGGCTCGATTCGCGAAGTCCCACGCCGCTCCATGAGCAGCTCTTCGAGGGCATCCGGGCGCGCATCCTCGCGGGGGCGCTGGCTCCCGGCCTGCGGCTTCCCTCTTCCCGTCAGCTCGCCACCGAGCTGGATGTGGCCCGCAGCACCGTCCTCCAGGCGATGGACGCGCTCACTGCGGAGGGCTACCTCGTAGCCCAGGCGGGTTCCTGCACACGCGTCGCACCCGAGCTGCCCATCCTCTCCGGAGACCGGAGCCGTGAACCTGGGCTCCCTGCTGCCGCACGTGCTTCAAGCTCTGGGAGGGGGCCTCGGCTTGCTGCCTCCGCACGGGCATTGAAGGCCTCACCGATCGGTGCTCCTCGTCTCGGGGCCGCGCCCCGCGCGTTCCGGCCGGGTGTGCCCGCGCTGGACCTGTTCCCCACTGCGCTCTGGGCTCGCACGGTGTCCCGCGTCCATGCTCGCGCGAGCACGGGGTTGCTCGACGGGGGTGACCCTTCGGGCCATGCGCCACTGCGCGAAGCCGTCGCCATCCATGTGTCCGTGTCGCGGGGCGTGCGCTGTTCCTCGGAGCAGGTCTTCATCACGGCGGGCACCCAGCAGGCCTTCGATGAGGTCCTCCGGCTCGCGCTGAATCCGGGTGACTCCGTCTGGGTGGAGAACCCTGGCTATCCCGGCGCCCGTCGCGCCGTGCTCTCCGCTGGAGGTCGGCCGGTGCCCATCCCCGTGGATGGGGACGGACTCGACGTGGGCGAGGGCCTGGCTCACGCGCCTCGGGCCCGGGTCGCGTTGGTGGCGCCTTCGCACCAATACCCATTGGGCGTCACGCTGAGCCTGGCGCGGCGGATGGCGCTGCTCCAGTGGGCCGAACGCACCCGCTCGCTGATCATCGAGGACGACTACGACAGCGAGTTCCGCCACCGCGGCCGTCCCTTCACCGCGCTCCAGGGACTCGATGACGCCGGCTGCGTGGTCTACGTGGGCACGTTCAGCAAGTCGATGTTCCCCGGCCTGCGCCTGGGCTTCCTCGTTGTGCCGCCCTCGCTCGTGGACGTCTACTCCGCCGCTCGCGCCGCCGCGCCCGCGCCCGCCTCCACGCTGGAGCAGGCCGCGCTCGCGCTGTTCCTCGTGGAGGGCCACTTCGCCCGTCACCTGCGCCGCATGCGCGCGGCCTATCGGGAGCGCGGCGAAGCCCTGCTCGAAGCCCTGCACGCAGACTGCTCGGGCGTCCTCACGCCTCGTCCCTGTGACACCGGCATGCAGGTGTGCGCATCCCTTGCCTCCCCACTGTCCGACCTGCGCGTGCGCGATGAGGCCGCGCGTCTGGGCGTGGAGGTCGCGGCCCTGTCCGACTATTTCCTTGGCCGACGCCGCGAGTCCGGCCTCATCTTTGGCTTCGGCGGCGTGCGCCCGGACGCGCTCCGCGAAGGGACTCGCACGCTGGCCCGGGCACTCGAAGCCGCGCGCCTCCGCCCTCCCCAATGGAAAGGACGCACCCGATGAGCGACTCCCTCCCCGTGAAGCTGACCGTCACCCACCGCTTCAAGGACTCCGCCCAGCGCGTCTTCGATGCCTGGACTCATCCCGTGAGGGCCAGCTGCTGGCTCTTTGTCGCGGCGCCGGAGAGGTCGCTGGTGCGCGCGGAAATCAATGCGCGGGTGGGCGGCCGGTTCTGCTTGTCGGACCTGCGCGACGGCGAAGCGGTGGAGCATGTGGGCGAGTACCTGGAGGTCGAACGGCCGCGCCGGCTGGTGTTCACCTTCGCGGTGCCGAAGTACTCGGAGGCTTACGACCGGGTGACGGTGGACATCGTCCCTGACGGAGAAGACTGTGTGCTCACCCTGACCCACGAGATGGGCCCGGACGGCGAGAAGTGGAAGGACAGCACCCAGAAGGGGTGGTCCAAGATGCTGGCTGCGCTGGACTCGTGGCTGTACGAAGCCCCAGCCACCATCCAGTCGCGCTGACATCCCTTCCCGGGCGCGGGCCGTCTACGATGGCGCCATGACCTGGCGTTCCCTCCTCCTCTCGCTGGTGCTGCTGTCCGCATGCGGGCAGCGACGAAGCGACCCCGCGCGCGTGGCGGAGGACCTGATGCGCCCCGCGCCCCTGGGAGCCTTCGCCGCGGGCACGCCTCCCGTCTCCACGGAAGACTGCACGGTGCGCACGGCGAAGCAGTGCTTCGACCAGGCGCTCACGCTGCTGGCCACGAACGCGCAAGGCCCGGAGCGGCTGCGCGCGGTGTCCCTGATGGGCAAGGCCTGTGACGGACAGGTGAAGGACGCCTGCTCCTGGCTGTCCCAGCACGTGAAGGAGCCCCGGCGCGTGCGCGGCGGCCCGCCGGACGACCCCGTGTTCCAGGAGGCCTTCGAGCACTGGCGCGAAGGCCGCAAGCACCACGTGCGCGTGACGTGCCGGCTGGTGCAGGGCGGCGTGCCCCAGCAATGCGAGGTGCGGGAAGCGACGTTGCCCCCGGACCTGTTGGCGCAGGCGCTCACAAGCATCCAGGCTTCGCGCTACGCGCTGCCCACCCTCGACGGAGACCCCTTCGAATGCGACTGGACCATCGTCATCAAGTGACGCGGCTGTGGCCGGTGCTGGCCCTGTCGCTGTTCACCGGCTGCTTCGCCGGCACCGTGCACCGGGGTCCGGTGACGGACCACTTCGACGGCGAGTCGTTCCAGAACATCGGTGACGCGCCGAAGCTGTCCCCGCTCACGCTGATATCCGCCGTGATGGAGGAGCGGCGCGGCCCCTGGCGCGACTACGCGGAGGAGCCCGCCGGCCCGAAGCCGCCGGAGCGCGTGGGCCCGGGAGCGCTGCGCGTGACGTTCATCAACCACGCCACGGTGCTGCTCCAGGCGGACGGGGTGAACGTGCTGACGGACCCCATCTATTCGGAGCGGGCGAGCCCCGTGTCCTTCGTGGGCCCCAAGCGCGTGCGGCCGCCGGGCATCCGCTTCGAGGACCTGCCGCCCATCGACGTCGTGGTGGTGAGCCACAACCACTACGACCACATGGACCTGCCCACGCTGCGGCGCCTGGAGGCCGCGCACCATCCGCTCTTCCTCGTGGGCCTGGGCAACCGCGAGCTGCTCGTGGACGAGGGCTTCCAGCACGTGGAGGAGCTGGACTGGTGGCAGTCCGCGAAGAGCGGGCCCCAGGCGTTGAAGGTGTGGGCGGTGCCCGCGCAGCACCGGTCGAACCGGGGGCTGACGGACCAGGAGGAGACGCTGTGGGCAGGCTACGTGCTGGAGACGTCCGGAGGCCCGGTGCTCTTCGCGGGTGACACGGGGCTGGGGCCGCACTTCGACCGCATAGCGGAGCGCTTCGGGCCCATGCGCCTGTCGGTGCTGCCCATCGGCGCGTTCCGCCCGCGCGTCCTGCATCCGGTGCACATGGGGCCGGAGGACGCGCTGAAGGCGCACCACGTGCTGCGCTCGGGCACGTCCGTGGCGATGCACTACGGCACCTTCCCCATGGCGTGGGACGGCCAGGACGAAGCGAAGTACCTGCTGTTGCGGCTCCTGCTGAAGGAGGAGGTGCGGCCGCGCTTCTGGGCGCTCGGCTTCGGCGAGGGCCGGGACGTGCCGCCGCTGGCGCCGGGGAATGACGGGCGTGCCGATGCCGGACGCTGACGGCGTGGTGCCGCCGGAGGTGGAGGCGAAGGAGAAGATGGACCGGGCGCGCGCGTGCATCCGCGCAGGCGAGGTGGAAGAGGCGATTCCGCTCTGCGACGAGGTGTACCGGCGCTTCACGCTGTCGAAGGTGCCGGCGCTCCAGGTCCAGGTGGCGCGGGCATTGGGGCACCGGGGCGTGGCCATCGCGGAGAAGGGGATGTTCCACGAGGCGCTGGTCCACTTCGACGAGGTGGAGCGCCGCTTCTGGAGCCCGCGCAAGCCGGAGCTCTGGGAGGGCGTCGCGTGGGGGATGTTGTACCGGGCCCGCGTGCTCCTGGAGATGGACCAGGAGGACATGAGCCGCAACTGGCTGGAGCGGATGCTGAGCCGCTTCAAGGCGCTCGCGCAGCGGCCCGACCTGCGCATCCCGGTGGAGATGGCGCGAACGGTGGTGGTCGCCGCCCACAACCAGGGGCTGCGCTTCGAGGAAGCGCTGAGCCAGTCCGAGGCGCTCCTGAAGGAGTACGACGGAAACACCGAGCCGTTCCTGGTGGAGCAGACCGCGGTGGCGATGTTGGGGCGGGCCACCGCGCTCCAGGGGTTGGGGCACGTGGACGAAGCGCTGGAGGCGTTCGACGAAATCGACGTGCGCTACTGCGAGGACGCGGACCCGAGGATGCGAGCCCTGGTGTCCACCGCGCTCATGGGCCGTGCCCTCGTGTTGCTCCGAGAAGAGCTGCTCCCGGAGGCGCTGGGCGCGATTGACGCCATCCTGGAACACGCGGGCCCGAACCCGGGACGGCGGCTGATGGAGCCCGTGAACTTCGCGAAGTTCCACCGCGAAGTCGTCGAACGTGAGCTGCAACTCGAACGCGAGCGGGCCGCGCGCAGGCCGAAGCCGCGTTAGCCCGGAGGCGGAAGGGACTTCCAGAGCCAGCCCAGCCGCAGGTCCCGCTCCTCGAAGGGCGGGGCGCGGATGAGGTCATCGGACTCGCCGTAGACGCCCATCTCCAACCAGCGCCCGTCCCGCAGCTCGCTCACGGTGAGCGTGCGTGCGTCCAGATCCACGAACCACAGGTGCTTGATGCCGATGCGTGCGTAGAACGGCCGCTTGATGCGCGTGTCATACGCCCGCGTGGACGGTGACAAGATTTCGCACGCCCAGTCGGGAACATCCGTCCACTGTCCCTGGGGCATCAGGGGCACCCGATCTCGCCGCCAGCCTGCGAGGTCCGGGATGAACTCCGGAGAGCCACCCACCCGGATACCGGGCTCAGTCATGAGCCACCAGCCGCCCGGTCCTTCCCCGCCCAATTGGAAGGGCTCATCCAACTCCCGGAAGAGCCTTAGCCCGAAATAGCCATGCGCGACACGTGGCCGCGCCTGCGTATATAGCGTCCCATCGATGATCTCGCCCACCACGCCCTCGGGCAGGGCCTCGATGTCAGCGAAGGTCGCCGGACCTTCGAGTGGTTTCGCGCCATAGGCCATGCCCGAAGTGTGGAGTTAGCAGCGCGGTCTGACAAGCAGGCCGGCCAGGCGCTCAGGACGCATCGGTCACCGGCCACCACTCACCGAGCCGCAGCTCGATGGCGTCGAACGGTGCTGCTCGGATGATGTCGTCCTCTCCGTACACGCCCATCTCCACCCAGCGCCCATCGTGCAGCTCGCTCACGGTGAGCGTGCGCACCTCCAGGTCGATGAACCACAGGTGCTGGACGCCGATGCGCGCGTAGAACGGACGCTTGATTCGCTGGTCATACGCCCGCGTGGACGGTGACAGGATTTCGCAGACCCAGTCTGGTGCGATCTTGCACCTTCCGCCGGGGAGCACGGGCACTCGCTCGCGCCGCCAGCCCGCGAGGTCCGGACTGAACTCCGGCGCCCCCTCCATCTGGATGCCCGGCTCCACCAACACCCACCAACCGCCCGGCCCATTCTGGCCGCGCTGGAAGGGGCCTCGCAGCCCTTCAATCAGCGCACCCACCAGGTCCATGTGCCCGGCCCGGGGCCGTGCATGCGTATACAGCGTCCCATCGATGATCTCGCCCACCACGCCCTCGGGCAGGGCCTCGATGTCAGCGAGGGTCGCCGGACCCCCGAGTGGTTTCGCGCCATAGGCCATGCCTGGAGTGTGGAGTTACCTCCACCGTCTGACAAGCCAGCGCCAGGACCGTCAGTCCGGCTGCGCGATGATCAACGTCTGCAATGGCAGATGCCGGATGGGCCGCGTGCTCTGGACCTTGAAACCCGCGTCATCCAGGAAGCCCTCGACCTCCGCGGGCGTGTAGGACGCTGCTCCCGACGTGAGGAAGTAGTGCAACCCGATGAGCGGCGCGGACGTGCCCTCGGTGTCCCGCTCCTCGCGCAGGTACTCCAGCACCGCCAGCGTGCCCCGGGACACCATGGCCCCGCGCACGCGCCGCAGGAGCGCCACGTTCTGCGCGGGCGTCAGGTGGTGCATCACCTGGAACAGCAGCGCGCCGTCATACGGCCCGCCCAGCTCCGCGGTCAGCACGTCCCCTTCCTTGTGCGTCACCCGGTGCGACAGCCCCGCCTGGGCGATGATGTCCCGCCCCACGCGCACGCTGCCCTCCAGGTCCACCACCGTGGCCTTCAGCCCCCGGTGCACCCGGCACAGCTCCGCCGCGTACCAGCCATGCGCGCCGCCCAGGTCCAACAGGTGCCTCGCGCCCCGGGGCAGGGGAATGGCCGCCGCCACCTCCGGCGAGGCCAGCCGCGCCAGCTGGTACATGGCCTGGATGTAGTCGCGCCAACGCGGGTCGTCCGGAGCGAACTGGTGGATGTCCACCGACTGCCCGCTCTTCACCGCGTTCTCCAGCTGCCCCCACCAGTCCCACTGCGCGTAGTTGAACTCCAGGAACGCCGTGATGGCCTGCGGCGAGCGCGGGTCCAACCACCGCCGCGCCCGGGGCGCCAGCCGGAAGCGGCCCCGGCTCAGCTCCACCACCTCGCAGGCGATGAGCGCTTCCAGGAGCGCACGCATGCCCTCCGTGCTCGTCTTGAGCCGCGCCGCCAGCGCCTCCGCCGTCGCCGCGCCGTCCGCCAGCGCCGCGTAGACGCCCAGCCTGGCCCCGGCCATCAGCGTCCGCGACGCCATCATCCCGAAGAAGGCGTGCGCCAGGGGCTGGGGCGCCAGGTTGAGGAAGTCCGCCACCCGCTCCAGGAGGTTGCTTGCCTTCAGGCCCAGCCGCATCGCGCGTCGCTCCTTGGAGTGGGGGCCTGCCGGCTACCGGCGGCGCCGCGAGCCTGCCACGGCCGCCACGCCCAGCACCATCAGCGCGGCCTGCGGGCCCAGCAGACAGCCCTGCGTCTCCGCCTGGCGGATGCCGGTGTACTTGCACTTGGTCGCCACGCAGCTGAAGCGCGGCGCGCAGTCGCTGGTGCTGCGGCAGTCCGTGGGCACTCGGCCGGTGTTGTCGTCCCCTTCCGGCGAGTTCGGATCGTCCGGCTGGCCCGCGTCCTGCTGCGGGCCCTCCTGGCCCAACGCCACCAGGGGGGAGAACAGGAGGAGTCCGGCCAGGAGCGCTGCCGGGGGGATGCGGGCGAGAAGGGAGGACATGAGGCGGGCGACACCCTAACGCCCCAGCGGGGCGCTTGCATCCATCGTCTGAAGCGGGCGGCCTTCCGGGGTTCCCTGGAAACGCTGGCCGCCCCGGCGTCCGAATCTGCTACGGTCCCCCCGCGATGGCGCCTCGAATCCTCGTCGTGGACGACAACCAGGAGCTCCTCTCCCTCCTCACGCAGCTGTTCGAGGACGCCGGGTATGAGGTGGTGGGCGCCAGCCGTGGCAAGCAGGCCATCGAGGCCGCCCGCGCCCAGCCCCCCGGCTGTGCTGTCTTGGACATCCTGTTGCCGGACATGATGGGCTACCACCTGGCGGACACGCTGCGGAAGGACAACCCCCAGCTGCCGCTGCTCTTCATCACCGGCGTCTTCAAGGGCGGCAAGCACGCCACCGAAGCGCGCCAGAAGTACCAGGCCGCCGGCTACTTCGAGAAACCCTTCGAGGCCCAGAAGCTGCTGGAGGCCGTGGCCAAGGTCCTGCCCGCGGAGAAGAAGGTCCCCGCCGCCTCCATGGCCGACGCCTTCGAGGTGGAGCTGGACATCGACGTGGAGGAGGAGGGCCCGCAGGACGCCATGGAGCTGACCGGCCGCATCAAGGTCACCGGCGGCGGCAACCTCACGGCCGAAATCCGCGGCGCCAACCTCACCGCCACGCCCATGCAGAAGGTGTCCACCACCCAGGTGCGGCCCCCCACGCCGGGCCGCCCGCCGGATCCTCTGCCGGTGGGCGCGGGCGCTCCGGGCAGCCGCCGCGGCGAGCTGAAGGACAACCTGCCCTCGCTGCTCACCGCCTTCTACCTGTCGCGCGAGACGGGCGAGCTGGGCGTGCAGCGCGGCAAGGTGAAGAAGGTCGTCTACTTCGAGAACGGCACCCCGGTGTTCGCGCTCTCCAACCTGCTGGCGGACCGCTTCGGGCAGTTCCTGGTGCGCGTGGGGAAGATCAAACCCGAGCAGCTCCAGGACGCATCCGCCGTCGCCGCGCAGAGCCACCGGCGCACCGGTGACGTGCTGGTGGAGCGCGCCCTGCTCAAGGACACGGAGCGGCTGTACTACGTGGGCCAGCAGGTGAAGGCCATCATCTACTCGCTCTTCTCCTGGGAGGAGGGCACGTACGTGATGAGCTTCAAGGAGAAGGCCTCCGCGGAGTCCATCAAGCTGGACGTGCACCCGGCGAACCTCATCGTCCGGGGCATCAAGAAGCTCTACAAGCCGGAGCGCCTGCGCCGCCTGCTCCAGCCCGAGGACCGGCTCATCCCCGCCGTCGCCCCCGCCTATGGCCTCAACGAGGTGGAGCTGGAGCGCTGGGAGGCGGAGCTGCTGCCGAAAATCGATGGCAACCGCGTGGTGGCGGAGCTGCTCGCGTTCGCCAACCGCCCGGAGCACGTCGTCTACGGCTTCCTGGTGTCGATGATGGCGCTGGGCATCCTGGACAAGCGCTCGTAGCGCTTCCGGTGCCTGGAAGTGGGCCTGGAGTGCTTCCGGGCCCACGGTGCTTCTTCAGACGAGCCGCGAGCCGATCCAGAACAGGCCCAGCGCGCCGGAGCCCAGCGCCACGCCGCGCTGGATCCACAGGCTGATGCGCGCGTTGGCCCGCGACAGGCCTTCCGCGAACAGCAGGCCGACCGCGCCCATGCCGATGAGGATGCCCAGCGCGAAGCCGGGCAGGTACGTCCACGCGGACAGGCTCATGCTGCCGCCCACCAGCAGCGGGGGCAGCGCGATGAGCAGCGACCGCACGCCGCTCACGGCCATGAAGGCGCCCGCGGCGGTGCTCACGGTGTGCACGTGCTCGTGCGGCTCGCGGTCGTGGCCGGGCAGGTGCGGGTGGCCGTGGTCCAGGCTGTGCGGGAAGATCAGGGCGGTGACGGCCAGCGCCACCAGCACCGCGCCGCCGAACACCTCCGCCCACCGCTCGAAGGTCTCCGACAGGCCCACGCCCGCGAAGAGGCACACCGCCGCGATGCCGCCCAGCATGGCCGCGTGGCCCAGGGCGAAGCGCAGCGCCGTCATGATGGCGACGCGGCGCCGGCCGCCACCCAGGGTGCCGAGCGTGGCCATGGCGGCGCAGTGGTCCGGCCCCAGGGCGTGGAGCAGGCCTTGAGTCAGGCCGAGCAGGAAGGCGAGCAGGATGGGAGCCACGACGGCGCACCCTAGCCGTGGTTTAACCCTGTGGCCAGCAGGAGGACGTCCCACACCATGCGCATTGCCCATCCCCGAACTTCCGCCGCGCTGCTGCTCGCGGGTCTGCTCGTACTGTCGGGCTGCTCCACCGACCCCGGTCCGGAGCAGCTGAAGCAGGCCGAGGCGCGCTACCAGGAGTTGATCAACAAGAACCTCGGCGCCCAGGACCCGGCGTGGGCGGAGGTCGCCGCCCAGTTCGAGGCCGTCCCCAAGGACTCCAAGGTCCGTCCGGAGGCCGACAAGCGCCTGGCCGCGCTGAAGGCCGCCCAGGAGAAGATTCCACCGCGCCCCCTGGCCCGGCCCGGTGCGACGGGCAAGGGCGCCAGCGACGTGGAGGCCAAGCGCGCCGCGTGTGAGTCGCTCGCGAAGAAGATGGGCGAGGCCAACACGGACGCGACGCGCAGCGTGCTGCGCAAGGTGCTGGAGAGCTGCCAGGCGGAGCTGGTCCGGCTGGAGGCCCACGACCACCCGCCGGGCGAAGAGGTCCATGCGCCGGGCGAGGGCGCGCGCTGAAGTTCCCGGCGTGCGTGGAGTTGAGAAGCCCTCGGGGTCTGGGTATGGAGCCGACGCATGCCCATGCCCCAATCAGGTGACAAGGCCCCCGGCTTCTCGCTCCCCGACCAGAGCGGCGCCACCGTCTCCCTCTCGCAGTTCAAGGGACGGCACGTCGTCCTCTACTTCTATCCGAAGGACGCGACCCCCGGCTGCACCACGGAGGCGTGCGACTTTCGCGACGAGCACTCCGCGCTGGTGAAGGCCGGAGCGGTGGTGCTGGGCGTGTCGCCGGACAGCGTCGCGTCCCACCAGAAGTTCGCCACGAAACAGGGGCTGCCGTTCTCGCTCCTGGCGGATCCGGACCACGCGCTGGCGGACGCGTACGGCGTGTGGGGGGAGAAGTCGCTCTACGGCCGCAAGTTCATGGGCCTCATCCGCGCGACCTTTCTCATTGGCCCGGACGCCAAGGTCGTCCGCGTGTGGCCCAAGGTGAAGGTGGCCGGCCACGTCGCGGAGGTCCTGTCCACGCTCCAGGGCGGATCGTCCTCCGACGCGGCTTCGGCCCCGAAAGCTCCGGCGAAGGCTCCGGTGAAGGCTCCGGCGAAGGCCCCTGCGGCGAAGAAGGCCGCGGCGGAGGCGAAGCCAGCGACTGTCAAGAAACCGGCGGCGAAGAAGGCCCCGGCGGCAAAGACGGCCCGGAAGGGCGCGCGCGCCTGAAGCGGGGCGGGCGCCGGCGCACTCCTGGCGGGACAGGGAGGCCGGGACCGTGTATGCCTGCGCCCGTGGCTGGCTCCTCTCCTTCCGGGCGGGGCTGGCCGTTCACGATGAAGCCCTGTCGGCCCTTGGGCCGGACAGCGGGCGGCCGGCAGGGCCTGCCCTCGGGTGGATGCCCGGTGGTAGGCGAGGTCGGCATGACCATTCCTCGGGGATGGCGGAGACGACGAACATGCGCGAGCGAGGCATTCAGCGGTGGATGGGAGCGGCGGCGCTGACGGCGGGCGTGCTCTTGGGCACGGCCTGTGGCGGGCTGCCGGAGACGGGCGGCAAGCAGCCGGATGAGCCGCGGGGCAATGCCTTCGCGCAGCGTGGGACGCAGCCGGAGGCCGTCTACAACGTGGCCGAGCAGCAGGGGCACGAGAACCCCGCCGACGCGCACCACGGTGACGCGGCCGCGAAGCTGCCCGCCCACGTGCTGACGGTGGACCGGGGCTACAACTCCACCATCGAGAAGATCGGCTCCAGCATCGACCCGCGCACGCCGGCGAAGTCGGGCAAGTCCGACAACTCCAAGTGGGACGACGCGGGCGGCATGATGGCGCACCGCTATGGCCTGTTCGGCGGGGCGACCTACTCGCCCGCGGCCGAAGGACTGGGCGGCTGGCACGTCTCCACCGCGAACGAGCCCACGCGCGGCTTCGAGGCGCCGTACTCCTACGTCAGCCCGCCCGTCTACCTGCACGACCGGTAGTTGGACGGAAGTCCAGGGGCGCCCGCGGGCCAGCGTGCCAACGGGCGTCCGTCCTCCAGCCCCGCCACTCCCGGTGGGGCGCTGGGGTGGTCACTCCTTCTGTCGAGGCCGTGATGGCTTCCGGGAGGAGCAGGCCATGCACTCAAGAACGCTTCATCACTGGACGCTGGTGGCGGTGTGCGCCGCGACGGCCGCGCTGGTCGGCCCCGGCTGCAACCGTGACAAGCCCACGATGCCGCGCGCGGGGAGTCGCTACGAAGGCGTCGCCAACACGCAGCAGCCCGCGCCGCCGGGAACGGGTGGCTCGGGCGCGAGCACGTCCACGAACGCGAAGGCGACCGCGCCGGAACCGGCCGGCACCGGAGCCCACATGGGCCAGCAGAACCAGATTGGCGCCCCCGGCTTCAGCACGCCCCAGGAGCCGGTGCCCGGAGACCGGGGCGGGGCGGACCGCTTCCAGGGCCCCATGGGGCAGGGCTCCGAGCTGGGCTCCAGGAGGGCCACCCACTAACGCGACGCGAGCATGACCTCCGTGGGGTCCTTGCCGGTGAAGGCACTGGCAAGGCCCTGCGCCAGCGAGCGGTGCTCCGCATCGCCCAGCGTGGCGAGCCGGTCCTCGGCGGGGTGCGCGAAGCGGGCGGCGAGCGCGTCCAGGCGCCGGTGCGCTTCGGTGATGCGCTCGCGCGGGACGCGGCCGGACTCCACCGCCTTCACCAGCGCTTCGATGGCGGTGCGCTGCACGTCCGCCTGGTGGCACACGAGGAACAGGTCCACGCCCGCGAGCGTGCCCTGCACCGCGGCCTCCGCCACGGAGTAGTGGTCCGCGATGGCCTTCATCTCCAGGTCGTCGCTGACGACCACGCCGTCGAAGCCCAGCTCCTTGCGCAGCAGGTCGTGCAGCGCGCGGTGGCTCATGGTCGCCGGGACGCCCTGCTCCAGCGCGTCGAACAGCACGTGCGCCGTCATCAGCGACGCGAGCCCCGCCTTCGCGAAGGCCTGGAACGGCACCAGCTCCACGCGGCGCAGGCGCTCCAGGTCGTGCGGCAGCTTCGGCAGCGTGAGGTGGCTGTCCGTCGTCGTGTCGCCGTGGCCGGGGAAGTGCTTTCCGCAGGACGCCACGCCGCCGGCCTCCAGGCCCCTGGCGAGCGCCACGCCCAGCCGGCCCACCTCCACGGGGTCGCGGCTGAAGCTGCGGTCGCCAATCACGGGGTTGGCCGGGTTGGTGTCCACGTCGAGCACGGGGGCGAAGTCCCAGTCGAAGCCCACGGCGCGCAGCTCGTGCGCGAGCAGCCTGCCCACGCGCTCGGCCAGGGCTTCGTCGCCGCGCTGTCCCAGCTCACGCATGGGAGGCAGGGCGGTGAAGGGCTCACCGCGAAGGCGCGCCACCCGGCCACCCTCCTGGTCCACGGAGAGGATGAAGGGCCGGCCCGCACGCGTCTTGATGTCACGGCACAGCGCCGCGGTCTCCGCCGCGGTGCCCACGTTGCGCTTGAAGAGGATGGCGCCGTAGATGCCATCGTCCATCAGCGCCGCGAAGTCGGCGTCGATGCGGGTGCCAGGGAAGCCCACCATGAAGAGGCGGGCACAGTCGCGATAGAGGGCGGAAGCAGGGCTCACGGCCGCGCAGTGTGGCAGAGCCCGCCGCCCATGGGGCAGTGGATGCGTTCCCCGAGCGTCGGCTGCCTGTCAGGGCGCGGAGCGGCCGGGGCTACTTCCGGAGCAGGGTGCCTTCGAAGAAGAACGCCAGGCACGCGGCCAGGATGAGCCACGTCCACAGCGGCACCGCGGGCTTGTCCGCATCCCCCGTGGAGGCCTTCACCGTGTCCTCGCCGAAGTAGGCCGTCAGCGTGTCCTGGGGCACGCGCGTCAGGTCGCTCTCCGCCGGGTCCAGCGTGGCGGCGAAGTCCAGCGCGGCCACGGGCTTCCCGTCCGAGCCCAGCACCGCGTGCACACCCGGCTCCACCGTGGGCCCCGCCACGAACGAACCGTCCGGCTGCGCCTTCACCGGCAACTCGCTGCCGTCCGGCGCGCGCACGCCCGCCACCTTCTGCGTGCCCTCCGGGCGCAGCGTCACGGTCTCGCCCACGCGCACTCGCACCTCCTCGCGCTCCTCCAGTGAGCCCGTGAGGTACGCGGCGAAGCGCTGCATCAGCGGCAGGAAGCTCGTGCGGATGGCGAAGTCGCTCCAGTCGCGGTCCACCGTGCTGGTGAACAGCGCCACGCGCCCCTTGCCCCGGCGCGCCACCGCCACCGCGGGCGCCCCGTCCTCGTACGTGGCCAGCACCTGGCTGGTGCCCGGCGCGGACGGGCTGTCCGCCTCCAGCAGCATGTACTTGTAGAAGCGCGCCCCGATGAGCCCCTCCTCCGCGCGGCCCGTGAAGGGCGCGAACAGCGGATGGTCCACCTTCACCTGCGCCAGCTTCGCCGTCTTCGTCTCCGCGTCCGGGTCCTCGCGCTCGGCGCTCGTGCGCACCAGGCGCAGGGGGCGCGGCAGCAGCGTGCCCAGCCGCTGGTTGTACGCCTCCGGATTCACGTGGTCGCCCACGCTCACGAAGAGTCCGCCGCCGTTCTCCACGAAGGCCGTCAGCTTCTGGGCTTCCTCCGCCGACGGCGCCGTCGTGTTGAGCAGCAGCACCAGGTCATACGCGCTGAAGTCCTCGCGCAGCCCCACCTCCGCGTCGCGCACCGCCACGTCCACCGGCGAGCCCGGCGACGTGAGCGCTGCGTCCACGAAGAAGGCCTCGTCCCGGTAGCGCGTCGCGTGCGGCGAGCCGTTCACCACCAGCGCCTTCAACCCGCGCGGCACCGGCAGCACGAAGGACCGCCGGTCATCCTCCGCCAGCGAGTCCGGCGCGAGCGTCACCTGGCCCACCACCGTGCCGCCCTGCGGGAAGCGCACCGTCAGCGTCTTCTGCGTCGTGCCGCCCGCGGGCACGTCCACGAAGCCCTTGGCCAGCGTGGACTCGCCCACGCGCACCGCGGCCTCCAGGTCCTTGGCCGCCTTCGCGCCGAAGTTCCGCACCGTGAAGGTGAACTGGTACGCGCGCGGCCCCGCCTGCAGCGCGGGCTCCACCCGCAGGTCCACCAGCGCGTGGTTGTCCAGCGACTCGCGCCCGGACGCCACGTCGCGCAGCACGACCTCCGGCTTCACCATGGCGCCCGTGGGCCCCTTCACCGTGGGCGGCGGCGCTTCCAGCCGGAATCCGGACACCGTCATGTCGGAGACCACCACCAGGCGCTTGCCCGGCATCGGGTTCTCCTCCAACGACCGCGCGGCCATGTCCAGGCAGCGCGACAGGTCCGCCGTGCCGTAGGTGGGCTTCGCCTCGTCCACCAACGCGCGCAGCCGTGCCCGGTCGAAGCCCGGCGGCGGCGGCGCTTCCGGGGACGCCGTGCACACCATCACCGTCGCGGGCTCCTCCGGCAGCAGGTCCTTGAGCGCGTCGCGCGCCTCGTCGCGGCCCTTCTCGAAGTTCGACGTGCCGTCCGACCAGCGCATGGACAGCGATGCGTCCAGGATGACCGCCGTGGCCGCAGGGCCGCGCGTCACCGTGGCCGCCTGCGCGTCGCGGGTGAACTCCGGTCGCGCCAGCGCGATGGGAATCGCCAGCAGGATGAGCGTGCGCAGCGCGTACAGGAGCAGCCGCTTCAGCTTGAGCCTGCTCGCCGTGCGCTTCTGGCTGCGCAGCACGAACGCGAGCGGCCCGAACGGATGCGCCCTCGGCCGGCGCCGGTCGAACAGGTGCACCAGCACGGGGATGAGCGCACCCAGCGCGCCCAGGAGGAACCACGGGTTGCCGAACGTCACCGGCGCCTCCCTCGGCGTCCCAGGAAGCGCAGCAGCACCTCATCCAGCCGCTCGTCGGTGCGTACCAATTCGTAGTCCACGTCGGCCTCGGCGCACTTCGCCTTCACGTCCGCGAGGAACGCGCCGAACTCCTCCAGGTAGCTCTGCTTGATTTCACGCGGGTTCACTTCGATGCGGCCCTCGCCCTCCATGTCCAGGAAGAGCGTGGGGTCGTCGAAGGGGAACGTCAGCTCCGCCGGGTCCACCAGGTGGAACACCGCCACGTCGTTCTTGCGCTGCCGCAGGGCCAGGATGCGCTTGAGCGCCTCCTGCCGTTCATCCAGCAGGTCCGACAGCACGATGACCGTGGAGCGCCGGGGCAGCACCTCCGCGAGGTGATCCGCCGCGCTGCCCAGGTCCGTGGGGCCCTTGGCCTCCGTGTGCTCCAGCGCGTCCAGCAGCACGTTGAGGTGTCCGGCGGAGGCTCGGGGCGGGACGTCCTTGAACGCGCCGCCCACCATGACGGCCAGGCCCGCCGCGTCCTGCTGGCGCACGAGCAGGTAGCTGAGCGCGCCCGCGAGCGTCTTGGCCACCTCCAGCTTGGACATCGCGCCGCTCTGGTAGCCCATGGACGCGGACGCATCCACGACCATCACCGAGCGCAGGTTCGTCTCATGCTCGAAGCGCTTGACGTAGTACTTGTCGAACTTGCCGTAGGCCTTCCAGTCCAGGTGGCGCAGCTCGTCGCCGGGGGCGTACTCCTTGTGTTCGGCGAACTCCACGCTCTGGCCCTGATGGGGGCTCTTGTGGAGGCCGGACAGCACGCCCTCCATCACGGCGCGGGCGCGCAGCTTCACGCCCTGGAGGCGGGACAGCGTCTGGGCGTCGAGCAGCGACATGGGGTGGAAGCGCCTAGCCCTTCACCACCGTGAGGAGCTGGTCGATGAGCTTCACGGACGTGATGCCTTCGCTCTCCGCGGTGAAGTTGGGCAGCACGCGGTGGCGCAGCACGGGCCTCGCCAGCGCCCGCACGTCCTCCACCGTGGCCACGAAGCGGCCGTTGAGGATGGCGCGCGCCTTGGCCGCGAGCACCAGGTACTGGCTCGCGCGAGGGCCCGCGCCCCAGGACACGTTCTTCGCCACGAAGTCCGGCGCGCCCGCTTCCTTGGGACGCGTGTGGCGCACCAGCTCCACCGCGTAGCGCACCACGTGGTCCGGCACCGGCACGCGGCGCACCAGCTCCTGGAGGGCCAGGATGCGCTCGGGGGACAGAATCTTCTCCAGCTTCGGCGGCGCGCCGGCGGTGGTGCTCTTGACGATCTGCACCTCCTCTTCCGCGGTGGGGTAGCCCACGTCCACCAGGAACATGAAGCGGTCCAGCTGCGCTTCGGGGAGGGGATAGGTGCCCTCCTGCTCGATGGGGTTCTGCGTCGCGAAGACGAGGAAGGGCAGCTCCAGCGGGTACGTGCGGCCGCCGGCGGTGATGCGGTACTCCTGCATGGCCTGGAGGAGCGCGGCCTGCGTCTTGGGCGGCGTGCGGTTCACCTCGTCCGCGAGGATGATGTTCGCGAACAGCGGGCCCTGCATGAAGCGGAACGACCGGCGGCCCGTGGTCTTGTCCTCTTCCAGGATGTCCGTGCCCGTGATGTCCGACGGCATCAGGTCCGGCGTGAACTGGATGCGGTTGAAGGACAGGTTGAGCACGTCCGCCAGCGTGGAGATGAGCAGCGTCTTCGCCAGGCCCGGCACGCCCACGAAGAGGCAGTGGCCGCGGCTGAAGAGCGAAATCAGCAGGTGCTCCACCACGTCCCGCTGGCCGACGACGCGCTTTTCAATCTGCTCGACGATGGCGTTGCGGGCCTGGGCAAGCTCCTCGACGGCGCGCAGGTCCTCGGGGGTTGCGTCGGACGGGGGGAGAGG
>NZ_RAWQ01000439.1:0-1444 GCF_003668965.1 Corallococcus sp. AB030 | reverse complement strand
CATCCGCTTCCGGTTTAGCCGCCACTCCCGAGGGAAGCCTCACGTTTCCGCCGTTCGCGCTCTCGGCGCTGCTGGCGTGAGCGGGCCGTCACCTCGGCGATGAGCAGGATGCGCTCCTCCAACTGCTCCAGCGTCACGCCCCGGCTCATCATCGCATGCGACAGCAGCAGCGGGGCGCAGCGAGTCAGTGCCAGCACCAGGGCGAGCCGCCCTGTCGCCTGCACCTGGCCCGGCTCGCCTGCCTTCTGTTGCATCGACAGTTCCAGCAGGCGCGAGAGGGCCAGGGCAATCACCTTGGCGTACACCAGCGAGAGCACCGCGCCCGGCCGGGTGGCGCGCAGCGCCGACAGCCCCACGCCGGACTTGAGGGCTTTGAAGAGCAGCTCCACTCGCCAGCGCAACCGGTAGGCCTCGGCTACCTCGTGCGCCGTCAGCACGTCGCGGCCCACCGTCGTCAGGTACCAGCGCCGCTCGCCCTCCGGCCCTTCCACGGCCACCACGCGCGCGCAGGCCGTGCGCCCGTGCTTCTCCAACTGCACGTCCACGTCGATGACGCCGCCCTCCTCCTTGAGGACACCTTGCAGGAGTGCGTCAGTCAGGCGCATGCCACGCGCCCGCACGCGCTCGCCCTTGCCCACGTGCACCCGTAGCACCTTCGGGTCATGCTGGGCCTTGAGCCGCACCAGGAAATGAGCCCCGGCCTCAATCGCGTCGAGGAAGCGGCCGGTGTCCGTGTACCCCAGGTCCATGAAGGTGAGCGTGCCGGGACTCAGCGCCTCGTCGGGCAGGGCGCGCGTGTCCTGGGTGCGCTGCGGCGTCACGCCGTCCGCCACCGGCAACTCGTCCTTCAGCGACACCAGCGCGTGCCACTTGAAGGCGGCAGGCCTCGCCTCGCTGGTGGACGGGGCCCAGTCCGCTGCCAGCCGCTGCAGCAGTTGGCACGTGGAGTCGGCCACCTGCACGTCCGTGAACTCGTCCAGCAGGGCCCCCAACTCGTTGAAGGGCTTGTCCTCGCCGACGGCCTCTCGTACGGCCTGGACGGCTCGGCTCGCCACCTCCCGCATCAACTGCCCGAAGGCGTGGTTGAAACGCTCGAAGAAGGCGCTGGGCGACAGCTTCTGCCCGGTGAGCGCGATGTAATTGGCGAAGGCTGTCGTCTGCGTGCCGGGCATGGGCGTCACCGCGGCCACGGTGGACTCCACCAGCGCCACCAGGTCCACCTTGCGCTGGCGCTGCAGCGCCCCCAGCCGGCGCGCGGCCTCCAGGATGTCCTCGGCCGACACCAGTGCCCGCAGTCCCTCTGCCACCTTCACCCTCGGAGTGCTCTTCTTCATGCCAGGAGAATGTTCCTCGTCCCCCCGTTTCGACGGGCCTGCCTGCTCGGCTGCACCTATGTCTTTGATTCTGCTCTGCTTTTCTCCATCGCGTTAAACGGACGCGGATG
>NZ_RAWQ01000438.1:0-1454 GCF_003668965.1 Corallococcus sp. AB030 | reverse complement strand
TCGGCGCTGTGGCACCGTCACTTTGAGGTGGTTGCCGCTTCGGCTCATCCACCGCTCCTCCTGCCCTCCTGCAGGGCAGCGGTGGATGCTACCTCCCTAGGCAAAGATTTACCCCGGATGGCTTAGCTGCTGAAGAGCACCAGCACGAAGGTGCTCGACTGGGGCAGCTGGAACACGGTGCCCTGGCGCAGCGAGCCCTTGAAGAAGGGCGCCGCGTCGTAGGCGGTGGCGCCCTTCAGGGCCTCCTTCGTGGCCTCCGGCAGCCACCCACCGTCATCCACCTTCACCGTCAGCCGCGTGGGCTTCAGCGCGGCCTGGAGCGCCTGGGCCTCCGCCGCCGGGTACTCCAGCACCGCGAGGAACTGCGTGTCCGTGGGGCCCAGCCCGCCCTGGATGCCGCGCGGAGACTGGCGCCACTGCACCGCCTGGGGGCGGCGCGGCAGCGTCACGACTTTCTCCAGCGTCTCCAGGTCCGTTCCCGTCTTCGCCGCAGGCGCGGCCGTCTCTGTCGTCATGGATGCATTCCCCCCTGAGGGCTTGTCGCAGGCCAGCGAAACACACCCCGCGAGCAGGGTGGTAGCCAGCGTGCGCCTAACGGCCACCGATGGGACGCGACGTCGCATTCTCGGGGCTCCCCTGGTCCCACGTCACGTGCCGCTGGAGCGTGCCGTAGTTGGTGTACTGGTGCCCCAGGCCCGTCTGCTCCAGCCGGCCGTTGGCCGCGTCCGGCGTGCCGGTGTTGATGTCCTGCTGGCCCGGGTTGAAGTTGTAGCGGTCCTCCGCGTGGAGCGTCATGTCCATCTCGAAGCGGGGCTTCCCGCCCGGCGTCTCCGGCGGGTAGACCGTCACGGTGGCGCTGTTCCAGACGTTGTGGCCGCCAATCGCCTTCTGCCAGTTCTCCGTCTCCGGGTAGGGGAACTGCTCGCTGGAGCCCACGCCAATCTGCGAGCCGGTAATCTGGAACGTCACCGGCTTGCCCGCGAGCGACGGGTCCTGGGCGATCATCTGGTTGTAGGTCGCCTCCGCCGCCTGCTGCGTGTCGCGCGTGGAGTTGGTGAGCACCGCCTGTCCGGCGGGGTCCGTCCGGACGAAGCGCTCGTAGTCGAAGTGCCGGTCCGCCCCGTTGCCGTGCAGGAAGTGGTCGTACGTGTCCAGGCCGTCCGGGATGTCGTTGTGCGGCACGCCCGGAACGCCCTGGAGGGCGCGTGCTCCGCGGAGCTTGACCTCCCACTCGGCCCGCGCCGCGTAGTCACTCAGCCCCGGGCTCTCCGTGGGGATGGGGTTCGGGTCGTTGGGGTCGTTGGGGTTCTGCAGGAAGCCGTTGTCGTGGTGGATGTCCGGACGCCGGGGAGGACCCACCTGGTAGTCCGCCACCGTGTTCCCGTTCGTCTGCACCGCCGTGCCGGACGTCCCCACCTGGGTGGGCGTGGCCGTGGGCGTGGGAGCTCCCAGCG
>NZ_RAWQ01000437.1:0-1552 GCF_003668965.1 Corallococcus sp. AB030 | reverse complement strand
CCAGGTAGTTCCAGGCGCGGCGGTCCAGCGCGAACCACAGCCGCGACAGCTCCGGCGAGGGCACGGCGCTGACGGGCGGGGTCTCCTCGGCGGGCGGCGGGGGGCTCGAATCGGCGGACATGGGAGCGGCGACGGTATAACGCAATGAGGCGTCATGACCCAACGACCCGGGCGGGCGGGCAGGCGAAGGAGCGCGCCACCGGTCTGCTGTCACGGCTGACACCCCCAGAAGGAGCAGTCCGCGCAGGGGTCCGCCGGGGGGCGTGGGGGACGCGGCGTGTTATGGAAGAGGGGTGCAGAAGATCGGCTACCTGATTCCCGAGTTCCCCGGCCAGACCCACATCTTCTTCTGGCGCGAGCTGCAGGCGCTGCCGGGGAAGGGCGTGTCACCGGAGCTGGTGTCCACCCGTCCGCCGCCCGCGCGCATCATCAGCCATAGCTGGGCACGCGAGGCCATGACGCGCACGGAGTACCTGGCCCCGCCGCCCCCGCTGGGCGTGCTGCGGGCCGCGCTGGAGATTGCCCGGGCCATGCCCACGGGCTGGGCGCGGGTGCTGGCCTCCATCGCGAGGGCGGAGGGCCTGGACGCGAAGGGCCGCGCGCAGCTGGTGGCGTTCGCGGTGATGGGCGGCCGGCTGGCTTCGCTGGCGCGCGAGCGCGGCTGGACGCACGTGCACGTGCACTCCTGCGCCAACGCGGCGCACGTGGCCATGTTCGCGCACCTGCTGTCAGGGCTCACGTACAGCATGACGCTGCACGGGCCGCTGGACGACTACGGCCCGAACCAGCGGGAGAAGTGGCGGCACGCGAAGTTCGCCTTCGTCATCACGAAGAAGCTGCTGGCGGAGGTGCGCCAGGAGCTGGCGGGGAGCCTGCCGGACCGCATCGAGCTGGCGCCCATGGGCGTGGAGCTGTCGCGCTTCCAGCGCTCGGTGGCCTACGAGCCGTGGTCCGGTGAAGGCCCGCTGCGGCTGTTCGCGTGCGGCCGGCTGAACCCGTGCAAGGGGCACGCGGACCTCATCGACGCGGTGGGGATGCTGCGCAAGAAGGGCATCGACGCGCGGCTGTCCATCGCGGGCGAGGACGAGGCGGGCGGCACCACGTACCGCAAGGTGCTGGAGGCGAAGCTCGCGCAGGACGGCCTCACGGACGCGGTGACGCTCTTGGGCGCGGTGGGCGAGGACGTGGTGAAGGACGGCATCCAGCGCTCGCACCTGTTCTCGCTGGCGAGCCTCCAGGAGCCGCTGGGCGTGGCCATCATGGAGGCCATGGCCATGCGCGTGCCGGTGGTGGTGACGGGCGCGGGCGGCGTGAAGGAGCTGGTGGACGACGGCGTGGACGGCGTGCTGGTGCCGCCGCAGGCGCCCGCCGTGCTGGCGGAGAAGTTGGAGAAGCTGGCGCGGGACCCGGCCGAAGCGGTGCGGCTGGGCGAGGCCGGCCGCCGCAAGGTGGAGGAGCAGTTCAGCAGCGAGCGCAGCGCGGACATGCTGGCGCGGATGCTGGCGTAGCCGGCTTCAGCGCACGGCCTTCCAGAAGAACAGGGCGGTGGCGC
>NZ_RAWQ01000436.1:0-1586 GCF_003668965.1 Corallococcus sp. AB030 | reverse complement strand
TATTACCAAGCCATTCCCATGATGAAGGAGGAGCGATTGCGGCCTCTCGTCGAGCGCTTCGCCGAACTCCTCCACCAGCACCCTGTCTTCAAAGAAGCGCTCGGTTTCATATGAGGGGATGGCTCAGGTCGTAGTCCCCGCCCACGAACTCCGGGTGGGACAGGATGCCGTGCAGGTAGCGGATGTTGGTGGTGATGCCCTTCACCACGTACTCGGACAGCGCCCGCTTCGCCCGCGCGATGGCCTCCTCGCGCGTGGCGCCCCACACGGACAGCTTGGAGATCATGGGGTCGTAGTAGTTGGGCACCGTGAAGCCCGCGAACACGCCCGAGTCGTCGCGCACGTTCGGGCCGCTCGGCACGCGCAGCGCGTGGATCTTTCCGGGGCTGGGCATGAAGTTGCGCGACGGGTCCTCCGCGTACACGCGCACTTCGATGGCGTGACCGCGCGGGGTGGGGGCCTCGAAGAGGGGGAGCTTTTCCCCTTCCGCGGCGCGAATCTGCATGGCCACCAGGTCCAGGCCGGTGACCCACTCGGTGACCGGGTGCTCCACCTGGAGGCGGGTGTTCATCTCCAGGAAGTAGAAGTTGCGGTGCACGTCCACCAGGAACTCCACCGTCCCGGCGCCCACGTAGTTGACGGCCTTGGCCGCCTTCACCGCGACCTCGCCCATCTTCGCGCGCATCTCCGGCGTGAGGATGGGGCTGGGCGTCTCCTCCACCACCTTCTGGTGACGGCGCTGCGCGGAGCACTCGCGCTCGTTCAGGTGGATGGTGTTGCCGTACTGGTCGGCGAAGACCTGGATCTCGACGTGGTGAGGCTTCTCCAGGTACTTCTCGATGTAGACCGCGTCGTTGCCGAAGGCGTTGAGCGCCTCGCTCTTGGCGGAGCGCCACGCGGAGTCGAAGTCGGCCAGGCCCTCCACGCGGCGCATGCCCTTGCCACCGCCGCCGCCAGCGGCCTTGAGCATGATGGGGAAGCCGATCTGCTGCGCGTACTCGCGCGCTTCCTCGATGGTGGCGATGGGCTCGGTGGTGCCGGGGACGACGGGCACGCCCGCCTTGATCATGTTGGCGCGGGCGCGGGTCTTCTCGCCCATGGCGTCCATGGCGGCGGCCGGCGGGCCGATGAAGATGATGCCGGCCTTCTCGCAGGCGCGCACGAAGGACGCGTTCTCGGAGAGGAAGCCGTAGCCGGGGTGGATGGCGTCCGCGCCGGACTCCTTCGCGACCTCCAGGATGCGCTCCTGCACGAGGTAGCTCTCGCGCGAGGGCGGGGGGCCGACGAAGTAGGCCTGGTCGGCGGTGCGCACGTGCAGCGCGGAGCGGTCTGCTTCGGAGTACACCGCCACGGTGGCGATGCCGAGGTCCTTGCAGGTGCGCATTACCCGGATGGCGATCTCGCCGCGGTTGGCGACGAGCACTTTGCGGATCTTGGGCATGGGCGCCCGTCTAGCATGGGGCGCCCGGGATTGCCCGCCCCTACTTGCGCAGGTTCAGGTACTCATCCATCAGCTGCTTCGCCTGGGCGAGCTTCGCCTCCACGTAGCGGTCGTCCTCGTCCGGCTCCGGGGGCGGGGCGGGGTG
>NZ_RAWQ01000435.1:0-1697 GCF_003668965.1 Corallococcus sp. AB030 | reverse complement strand
CCGAGATCTCCACTTATGCGATCGTCGGCAGCGTCAGATGTGTATAAGGGACAGCCACCGGGTAGTCCTTTCCCAGCTGGATGGCCCGCTCGTAGAGGACCTCCCGCCCGGACAGGTACACCTTGCCTTCGCTGCTGCCCGCGCCGCCCGCGCCCACCTCGTAGTTGAGGGTGAGGCGCAGGAAGCGCTCCTGGAAGGAGTTGCTGAGCGCCTCTCCCAGCGGGGAGAACATGGCCACCACGGTGATGGCCACCGTCGCCAGCAGCGTCAGGAGCAGCAGCCGGCGCACCGGCACGCGCCCCACCACGAGGCAGGTGGTGATGCCCGCGATGATGGCGACGGACCCGCCGCGCGAGCCCGTGAGCAGCGTCAGCATGACGCCGCTGGCGGCCACCGGAATCCACAGCCACGTCTGGCCCCGCCAGTACCAGAAGTAGAGCGCGCCCATGGTCAAGAGCCCCATGAGCCGCGCGAAGATGTTGGGCCCGCCGTTCATCACCGCGAGCCGCGCGCCACCGCCGCCCGCCAGCAATTGCTTGATGCCGGCGATGGCGAGCAGCCCCGTGGCCACCACGACGATGGCCCAGAACGTGTCCAGCGTCCGGGGCGCGGGCTGGCGCAAGCAGGCCAGCGCGAAGCCCACGCACATGACCGCCACGAGCATGACGTCGTAGACCTTGGTCAACGAGAAGTCGAAGTCGGGCGACCAGGTGGCGCTGGCGGCCATGTAGCCCAGGAAGGCCAGCATGGCCGCGATGAGCGGCGGGTCGAAGCGCGACTCGCCGGGACGGGCCTCGCGCCGGGCGCGGTGCAGGAGCCCCACCGCGGCGAACACCCCTCCGCAGATGACGATCCAGAGCCGCAGCTCCAGGAACAGGTTCGTCTCCACCTCCGCGGCGGCCAGCCGGTGCATGCCCCAGCGGCCCGCGAGCATGTAGAGGGCCGCGATGAAGCCCAGTCCTGTGCAGCGAATCCAGCTCACGGTGCGGTCTCCCGGTGGGGCTTCAGCTCGCGGATGGGTATTCGTATTGGTAGACGCCGCTCACCGCGCGGCCCGTCCGGGAGCGCGGCACGCCGTTGAGGACCACGCCCTGGGCCGGGACGCCGCTCTGCTCCAGTTGGTGCAGCGCGGTGGCCACCTCGCGCAGGGACTGGGCCGCCGCGCGCACCACGGCGAGCCGCACGCCCGCGTGCCGGCCCACGAGCGCCGCGTCCGTCACCGCGAGGATGCAGGGCGTGTCGAAGAGGACGACGTCGTACTCGGCCGCCACGCGCGCCACGAACGTGTCGAACGCCGCGCTGGCCAACAGCTCCGCCGGGTCCGGAGGAAGCGCGCCCGCGCCCAGGAACGACAGGCCGGGCGCGGCCTCCTGGAGCAGGGCCTGGTCCAGCGTCGCGGTGCCCCGCAGCACCTCGTGGAGGCCGGGGAGGTGCGCCTCGCGGAAGCACCGGTGCAGCCAGCCGCCGCGCAGGTTCGCGTCCACCAGCAGCACTCGCTTGCCCGTCTCCGCCAGCACCCACGCCAGGTTGAGGGCGACGAAGGACGTCCCCGCGCCAGGGCTCGTCCCGGTGACGGCGACGACGTGGCTGCCCGCCTCCTTCATGGCCCGCTGGAGCCGCGTCCTCAGGCCGCGCACGCATTCCACGGTGACGTCCCGGGGGATGCTGCGCGCCAGGATGATGGAGGGGCTGCGGGG
>NZ_RAWQ01000434.1:0-1699 GCF_003668965.1 Corallococcus sp. AB030 | reverse complement strand
GTGCCCCGCACGCTGACGACGCCCGCTCCGCCTCGCGTGGAGCCCGCCGCCATGCCCGCCGTGGCCGTGGCGCCGAACACGGGCAGCAAGCTCCTGGGGCCCACGAGCGCGCTGGCGCCGGGGGACCTCTTCGACCACGCCCGGGCCGCGGAGGCCGCCTTCACCGCCGGGGACTACACCACCTGCGTCACCGCCTGCACCGACGCCGTCCGCCGCGCCATGGCGTTCGCCGGTGAAGGCTCCCTGGCCCAGCAGGCCTTCCTGCTGCACGTGGATGGTTCGGACCTGCTGCGCCTGCAGGGGCTGTCCACGCTGCCGCAGCTGCGCGTGGATGACGCGGCGTTCGCGCTCTACGTCCTCATGCAGGTCTTCGTGCGACTCAACGCCGTGGGGCTTCCGACCGCCGGGTGATTCGCATGGGGCACGGCTCCCGGGCCGTGCCCCAAGGGCTCAGCGCGGGAGCGTGAGCTGCAACAGCCCCATGCGGTGCAGCTTCGCCAGCGTCTTGAGCGTCTCCAGCTCTCGCGCGGGGCTGGCCAGCACCAGCGTGGACACGTCCCACGTCCCGCTGACGAGCCCGGCGATCTGCCGCTCCTCCGGCTTGAGCATCACCATCGCATGGGGGGCCTGGATGAGCTGCGGCACCACCAGTGGCGGCAGGTCCGCGTAGAGCGCGGCCACGTGCTCGCGCTGCACCAGGCGCGCGAACTCGCGCACGCGCCGGTCCGCGGGGTCGCTGGCCAGCAGGGACGCGCACACGATGCCGGCCGCGTCGTACTGGCCCTCGCGCATCAGCACCGCGCCCTTCTCCAGCATCTCCGCCACCGGATCCGCTTCCACCTGTGGCGCGCCATCCACCTCCACCAGCTTCGCGCGCAGCAGCTCGTGCACCCGGCGCGTCACCGACGAGCGCGACACGCCCATGGACAGCCGCAGCCGCCCCAGGTTCTGCGGCGTCGTCGTCAGCGCCAGGATGATCCGGTGCATCAGCGGCTGGCTGGGGCTGGGCGGCGACAGCGCCTTCACGCTCAGCGCGTCGATGGGCAGCGCCTTGTCCACGTCCCCCTGCTCGTCCACCCAGCGCAGGGACTCGAAGAGCAGCTCGCGGATGCTCATGTCGGACGGCACCCAGTCCTCACCGGTGCGGTCCGCGTCCTCCGTCCAGTGGAAGGTGCCCTGCCCCGCGATGGTCAGGTCCGTCATCGCCGCGAACAGCTCCTCGCGGCCCAGGTCGCGCACCCACCGCGCCTGCACACCGTGCGCGTCGAAGGCCGCGTCCACGTCCGGCGTGCGCGCCAGCTCGTCGAACGCCGCCAGCACGCGCGTGCCCGCCGCCAGCTTCGGCAGCGACAACAGGCGGGCCACCCGGCCGCGCAGGCCTTCGCTCGCGGTGGCGCCCACCTGGCCGGACAAGAGGAACAACTTGCGCTCGCCTGCCTCCCACGACAGCTGGAGCGTCCCCGTCTTGCGGGAGCTGTCCAGCCATTGAAGGAACTCGGGGAGCGGGTAGCTGAAGAGGTCGCCGTGGATGGCCATGCGTGTCGGATTCGAGGATACAGTCCCAGGCCGTGCGCGTCGCGGTCCTGTTCATCGACGGGGTGGGCATCGGACGGAAAGACCCGGCCGTGAACCCGCTCGCGGACCGAGACCACCTCCTGGCCTGGTTCCAGGACGCCCCCGCCCCCGCCCTGCCCCATGG
>NZ_RAWQ01000433.1:0-1708 GCF_003668965.1 Corallococcus sp. AB030 | reverse complement strand
GCCTCGGTGGACGCGGGGGTGGCGGGCGGCGTCTTCGCGGGCTCTTGCTTGCAGCCGGCGGCGAGCGCACCCACGAGCAACGCCGGCAAGAGCCAGCGGGCACGGGGAGCGCGCGCGGCCTTCGGCGGGACAGCGGACTGCGGGGACATGTTTCCTCCAGGAGGTGGCGGCGGAACCGATTTCATGCCGCGTGCCGCGCGTGGGGCTCTCGGAGGCGCACGGGAAGTGCGGCCCGGCGACCACGTGCCGGCGCTCCCCCATGCGCGTCCGCGGGCCCACAGGGTGTCCAGGCAGCCACACTCGCGGGTGGCCTCCGGACGCACGGGACGCGGGATTTCGCGGTGCAGACTGGCGGTGAGACACCTCGGCGGTCAACTGGGGTCCCTGCCCGCCGGGACAAGCCCGGCGCTCAATGAGGCCTCTGCCCGCCGGGACAAGCCCGGCGCTCAATGATGCCTCTGCCCGCCGGGACAAGCCCGGCGCTCAATGATGCCTCTGCCCGCCGGGACAAGCCCGGCGGTCAACTGGGGTCCCTGCATGGCGCATGGGGGCGGTAGGGTGCGCGGCCATGGTGCTGCCCGTCCGATTCGTCCTCATGCGCCCGCGCAACGCGGAGAACCTGGGTGCCGCCGCCCGCGCCCTGAAGAACTGCGGCCTGTCCGACTGGGCCTGGGTGACGCCGGAGGTGGAGGACCTGGGACCCGCCCATCGGCTCGCGGTGCATGCGGAGGACGTGCTGGGTGGGGTGAAGCGGCCGGACACGCTGGACGCGGCGGTGTCCGACTGCGTCTGGGTGGTGGGCACCAGCTCCCGCAAGGTGGAGGGCAAGCGCCGCCTGTCGCCCCGGGCCGTGGGTGAGGAGTTGGTGGCGAGGGCGAAGCAGGGGCCGGTGGCGCTCGTCTTCGGGGATGAGAGAAGCGGCCTCACCAACGCGGAGGTGGAGCGCTGCCACGACCTGTCCGCGGTGCCCACCGCGCCGGAGCAGCCCTCCATCAACCTGGCGCAGGCGGTGCTGCTCTACGCCTACGAGGTCCGCATGGCGCACCTGGCGGACACCGCGCCGCCGCCGGGTCCCCTGCCCCTGGCCGCCACGGACGCGGAGCTGGCCCGGGTGGAGGCGACGCTGGAGACGCTCCTGGGCGCGGGCGGCTTCCTCGTGGACGAAAAGCCCGGGCGCACGGCGGTGCGGGACCTGGTCGCGCCCCTGCGCCGCTCCCGCCTCACGCGCAACGAGGCCCGGCTCTGGCTGGCCGCGCTGCATACCGTGCGCAAGCATTTCCCGGGCAGGGACGACCCCTGAGCAGGCAGGGGGACACCCCACCCCGCGCGGCGGGATGCCCGCGCATCGCTACCTTTCCAGGAACGACCGAAGCCTCACGGAAAGGAGCACCGCGTGAACCACATGCCCTACGAGCCGATGATCGTGGGAGGCACCGAGCCCGGCCCTGGCCGTCAGGCGCCAGCCCACGAAGAGGTCTTCGAGGAACCCGGCCGCACGCCCGGGACGGCGGAGGACGGCGGGCTGGAGGAGGAGTCCCACCGCATGGCGGACGGCGACGAGCCGGGCCCCACGCCGGGCTCCGCCGAGGGCGACGACCCCGACGAACCGGTCCGCCACTAAAACTGAAGGACACGCCGCCGCCTCAAGCGCGGCTACAGTGCCGCGCCCATGCCTCGCAAGCCCGAACGGCCCCCCAAGTCCCCGCCC